>CACYDC010000026.1 GCA_902773025.1 uncultured Ruminococcus sp. | reverse complement strand
TTTCCTGCAAGCTTTACAAGATCATCAGCCAGCTTCTCTTTACCTTTTATGATCTCGTATTTAGGTGCAAATCTTTTCTTTATATCTACGCTCAGCCTATTAGGATTAAGATCACGTACATGTCCCATTGATGCAACAACATCATATCCTTGTCCAAGGTATTTCTTTATTGTTTTGGCCTTTGCAGGCGACTCCACTATTACAAGCTTAGACATTCACTTTCCTCCGAATAATTAATTTCTGACATATCTGCCTCCCGGAAGCTTTCTTACAAGACCAAGAATCTGCAATTCTGTCAGTGATGACAGCACTTCACCGATACTCAGGTTAGTGCTGAGCTTAATACTATCTACATGAACAGGTGTATCTGAAATTGTATCATACACCGAAAAAGCATTTTCTGTCAACTGCTCTGATAAATTTTTTTTATTATTATCATTATTTTTTTTTCTAACATATTCTTTTTCATTCTGCTCATAGTTATTTTTATCAATGCTTTTTGGAAGATTTTCTTCTGTTTTTTTATCGGAGTTATTAAATTTGAGTTTGCTCTTATTTGTTTTTTCGGAAGGATTAAACAATAATCTGTTTATTTCATACTCCTCTGTGCTTTCTTCATCAAAGAAATTGAGATCAGGTATTGATACACTGCGCGGACCATTATTTACATTGCTCTGGTCTATGCCTTCTGATGGTCTGAACAATTCTGACATTCGTTCCGATGTCATTATATATAATCCGTTTTTTTTCTTGAGCTTCCTAGACAGCTCATCTATCTTCATCAGTCTGAGATATTGTACTGATGCGTTTGAATTCTTAGCCTTTTTGAGAATAATACTGTCTGAAGGCTCAGGAAGGTCCTTCAATGCACGTTCCTTCAATTCATTAAGAAGCTTTATTTCAAGATTACGTTCATCGTTTTCGGAACGATTATCAGGATTATTTTCTATAACTATGCTATTGTCAGGTATTGCTTTTTTTGTTTCCTGACTTTTTTCTTTATGTATTTTTTTATCATTATCTATATCTTTATCTTTTGATTTATTTTCATTTTTTATTTCGTTTATTTCTTCATTGTTATTTGAAAGTTCCATCTCCTTTTTTTGTGTTTGTTCCTCAAATAATTCTGCTTGTATATATACATCATTCTCTTCATTATTATTACTATATTGAAAGGAAAAAAAATCATATCCTATCGGGATTCTGATAGAATTGCGTTCATCCGCTTTTTTCCTGTGCTCATCAGCCCTTATAGACAGAAATTCAAGAAGATGAATGTCTGTCTGAGGATTTTCTTTAACGTATTTCCCGTTATTATTCTTTGATTTATCATACCAGTCTGATATATCCTTATACGACAAAGCCGTAGAGAAACCTCTGCTTATAAGATAATTTGTTCCTGTAGCGTATATGTTACTCATATCACCGGGTACTGAAAATATTTTTTTATTTTGTTCAATTGCGTACCTCACAGTTATAAGTGCTCCGCTTCCAAGTCCCGCCTGTACTATCAAAGTACAGTCTGACATTCCGGAAATAATTCTGTTACGCAGAGGAAACGTAAAATTTGTTGGCGGATATCCCGGAGGATACTCGGATATCACTGCGCCTTTTTGCGGTATTATACTCAGTATATAATTTTTTATCTTTGTATTAAGTCTGTCTATTCCGCATCCAAGTACACATACGGTTCTTCCTGACGCATCTGTGCATCCTTTATGTGAAAAATAATCTATGCCATATGCGCCTCCGCTGACAATCACTTTATTATTCTCTGAAAGGTCATAAGCAAAATTATAGGCGAGCTGTTTTCCGCTTTCATCCGGATTTCTGGTTCCGACCATACCTACAAAATCACACTCATCATCCGGTATCGAACCAAGTACATACAGAACTATCGGCGGGGTTGAGATTTGAGCAAGACGCTCAGGATATTCCTTACTTCCGTACGGTATTATTCCATATCCTGCTTTTGCACACACTTCCATCACACCAAGGCTGTAGGAATTATCCTTGTCTTTCAGTTTTTCAATTTCTCCCTCCGAAAATATTCCGGTATTACGAAGGTCGTTTTCATCAGCAAGATATATTTCTTTCGGGCTATTGAAAGCTTTTATTGCAGGATGAAGCTTTTTGCTTGCAGCGCCAAGACATTTTTGAAGCCATACAGCGTATTTTATATTCTCATCCAACCTATTATCCTCCCAATTAATTATATAATAAATCTGTATATGAGTATTGCCGCTGCAGCAGAAGCATTAAGTGATTCTGCGCGTCCATTCATACGAATTCTCACCCGTTGATTACAGGCTTTTATTGTATCATCCCTTAGTCCGTTACCCTCATTTCCTATAAGCATTATTCCTCCTCCAGAAAAATCAACATCCTCGATATCATAAGCATCATATGGTGTTGAGGCATAGCATATTATTCCATCCGATACCGAATTCGTTATAAATTTCCGAAAATCCCGGACTATCATAAAAGGTAATCTGAAAACTGCTCCCATACTTCCCCTTACTACCTTCGGAGAATATATATCGCAGCAATCAGAAGAAAGAATAACCCCATCTGCCCCAAGTGCTTCACAAGTTCTTAATATGGTACCGAGATTTGATGGATCCTGTATATTTTCAAGGGCTGCATATCTTTTTCCGGCAACGATACTTTTCATTATATTCTTTGTGTTTTTACTTATTATACACATAAAACCCTGAGGGGTATTTGTATTTGAAAGCTTATTATAGAGTGATGTACTAAGCTCGTAACTGGCTTCAGATTGTGACGAAACCAGAATAAAATCCTCGTGATATTTCTGTGCTGCTTCAGCTGTATACAAAAAGCATTTTATTTCTGATTCGGATTCAACGGCATCACGGCATAATCTTATTCCTTCTGCAATAAAGCAGCCGCTTTCGTGCCGTGCCTTTGTACTGCTCAGAAGTTTTGCTGCCAGTTTGACCGTAGGGTTATCCCTGCTCGTTATCAACATCCTTTTTACTCCTCTTTAAGTATTTAAGAAATTTCTTTTTAATATACAATGCTGTTTCAGCAATTTTTCTGTTATCTTCATCAATTATTATATCTGCATATTCCTCATACAGCGGAACTCTTTCATCATACAGACTGCGAAGGCTCTGACCTTCCCTGATAGATACTCCTCGTTTTTTCAAATCGCCAAGGCGCTTTTTTATCTTTTTATATGGTAAACGTATATATACGACCACACCTGTTTCCTTCAGATGCTGCATTGCGTCCTTACCATATATTACGCTCCCTCCCGTAGCAATAACGCTGTTCTGAACATCAAGACCGGCATTTATTTCATTTTCTATCTTGTTGAATCCATCAATACCATCCTGCTCAATAATTTCGCTTAAAAGGCGGCCGTCTTTTTCCTGTATTACAAGATCGCTGTCTGTAAAACGATATCCCATTGCCTTTGCAAGCACAACACCTACTGTACTTTTTCCGCATCCCGGCATTCCTATCAAAACTATATTTTTCAAGCTGCATCTTCCTTTATTTGTTTTTTCAATGATATAATATCACAATCTTCAACTAAAATCAACCATTCACCTCGGAGCTTTCCAGTTTCGTTTCCACATTGTCGTCTTGTTGGGGCCCGGTGCCCGGGCAGTCGTGTTCGCGATCCCGTTCGCTGTGCTCACTGCGCGGTAAGCGTTTGAGAGTTGTTCCCGCGGTTTTTAGTTAACAGCGTAATTACGTTACATTCACGTTACAATAAGGAACAATAATTCTAATCCAATGATGATAAGTTTAATATGCTATACTTTAGCACCGCGGAAACAACATTATCATGCTGATTTACAGCGAACATGACTGCGAAGGCACTCCGGCGTTCACTGCATGATAAGCGTAAATAAGTTGCTCCGTCCTTTACGAAATACCGACGTGACTATCAGCAGAATTCTAATACAAAACGCACGATGACAATAATCCTTTTTACTGATTTTTGACGATACACCGGATATGTAATGCAAAATGCATTATTACTGATTTTCGCCTAAAAATCATATTGTCTTTTTTGATATTATTCTATGTAACAGTTTTTATTACCGGTCATAGTATGTTAATGAAGTATAAATCTGAAATAAAAAAACTGTGTGAGCAGTATAATTTTTTCACATGGTATCCGTCTTACTTATTCACATTCTCTTTTCTGCTTCACTGAATCAAAATAAAAGGAGATAAGCTTAATGACTGATAAAACTGTCAGATTATCGGATTTGCCTGTCGGATATATGGGTACCGTCTGCAATTTGCCGGAAGATATTGTTTTGAAAAATAAACTGATCAGCTTCGGTATTATTAACGGAACGGAAATCTATTCTGCGTTCAGAAGCTTTGGCGGCAGTACTACCGCTTACTTATTCCGCGGAACTCTGCTTTCAATCAGAAAATCATATGCCGATAGAATTATTATACAGTTTGGGTGATCTTTCTTGGTTAATTCTAATTATGACATGGAATATACTATTTTACTTGCCGGAAATCCTAATGTCGGTAAAAGCACTCTTTTCAATGCACTGACCGGTATGAAACAACACACAGGAAACTGGGCAGGTAAAACTGTCGATACTGCAAAAGGCTTATTCTTTTTTAATAATACTAAATTCAATATCTATGATCTGCCGGGGATTTATTCGTTCGATTCATCCTCTCCTGATGAAAAAGCTGCTGCCAACGCTTTATTATCATTCAATTTCGATTGTGTTTGTGTAGTCGCAGACGCTTCATCTCCTGAAAAAGGACTAAACCTTATATTACAGATATTACAATTTACCGATAAAATCGTTGTTTGCTTTAATCTATCGGACGAAGCAGAAAGAAAAGGTATCGTTATTGATTATGAACAGTTATCCTTGCAGTTGGGTGTTCCCGTTATTAAAACCTCTGCTAAAAACAAGATGGGCCTTGATAATCTGAAAAAGTCTGTATGGAATATTTCATCCGGTATGTCCGTAACTAATCATATTAACAGTAATTTTTTCTGTGTTTCAAACAATACAAATAAGTACGATTTTTCTTCAGATATTTCTTTTAACAACAAAAATGGAATTATACATAAAAAAGATTTTTTTAATACTAATTACGATAAGCTGTTTTCTGAGTTGTCTGAATTAAGAATTAAGCGCTGCAATGAAATATGTAAGCTCTGCGTTAAATACAGTCAGAACTCGTATTCAACCTCTGACAAAATGCTTGACCATATTTTTACTTCTAGATTATTTGGAATTCCTGTCATGCTTTTGCTTTTTGCTGCAATTTTTTACATTACAATTATCGGAGCTAACTATCCTTCACAGATGCTTGGATATGCTTTTTCTAATCTTGGCAAATGCCTGGATTCTTTTTTCTCACTTTTCTGTCCGCTTTGGCTCAAAGATTTACTTATTAACGGCATTTATTCCACACTCTCTAATGTTATTTCTGTTATGCTTCCTCCAATGGCTATATTCTTTCCTCTCTTTTCTTTTCTTGAGGATCTTGGCTATCTTCCCAGAGTTTCATTCAATCTCGATGGCATTTTCAGAAAATGCGGCTCTAATGGTAAACAGGGTATTACTATGCTCATGG
>CACYDC010000025.1 GCA_902773025.1 uncultured Ruminococcus sp. | reverse complement strand
TCTATTTGCATTATCGCTTTTAAACTTAAATTTCCAGATGGGTCGAGCATGGTTATTCTTGGAGTTGTTGCGCTTATGGCAGAATGTATCTATATTATCATAAGATGGTTTCATAAAATGGGATTTTAGTTTATATGACATATTGCCATTAGTTATTTGAAAGATAGATCTGATTCTGGCAAATGATTATTTGATTTCGCAAGAAAAAACGTAAATTCACACCTAAAGAAATTTCCTTTTTTATCTGATGAATGGTAAACAACTTGCGCGAAAGCGAGTGATTAATTTGCCAGAGAAACCGATTCCGCCAAAAAAAGAAAAGATTGGTATTTCTCCGTATATTATAGCGCTGCTTCTTTCAATTGTTACTAGTTTTATTATTGTTTTTTATTCAAAAGGTATCAAAGAACGTAGTCTATATAATGCAGATCTTTTAGAGTATAAACAAATAGTTGCAAATCATAGTAGTGATGTCGCCAGGTATAATTCTGAGACATTATCATATATTCATTCCATAGATCCTATGTATGATATTGATCGCAATGGAACAATACCTGTAATCGCTACAGTGAGGTATCAACAAGATCAAAAATCCCAGTATATTGGCAGCGAGTTTTCATATAACTTTCAAATAAACGACTATAATATAAGGAAAGAGAAAGAGTTTAGATTAAACATTTTCCGCGAAGTTGTTTTTAATACAAAAATAGTAGAGAGTGATCCATCTTCTGATGATGTTGGAATAGAAAAAACATCTGTCCCCATAAGTTTTCTTGAACTAAACGATGGATATACACATAGACAGGTAGTCAGAATACGAGAATACTATGGTAAAGATGCTGGAAATGTTGCCATATATAATGTTACCTACTCTATCAAACCAAAGCAGTCTTTAAGATTATCTGCAGCTCAAAGAGCGTCTTTTCCAAAGTATCCGATTTTGCCGAATGAACCTAAAAAAGATAGTTATTCAATTAGCTTCTGGGATACAATTCGCGATTACACTGATGTTAAACTTTTTATTGGTATTGCTTTTATCTTTTGGATATCATGTTCATATAATTCATTGATTCGTAAGCCACGTATCCAATATCAACGTGCACTTGATAAATACAATAAAGCCAATGAAGAATACACATCCGCCAGGAATGATTTGATACAACAACTATCTGGAAAGACAATTCGAGAGTTAGCAAAAGTTCCGGATTTTGTTTTCTTTACAGATGATGATCTGCCATATACCAAGGGTGATGATAGAAAATATGGTGCATTTACACTATATGTAACACCTTCTGGTTCCTGCTTCCACAGAGAAAGGCTGTGTCGCAAATCAGCATTCCCTATTCATATGTTCAAAATCTCTAGTCGTTATATACCTTGTTCTATTTGCGCAAAAAACTATAAGATTCAAAAACCAACTTGGTATATTGAATACTTGGATTTGAAGAATAAATGCAGACACTTTGAGATAACCGAATAACTTAATTCTTTATACAAAATTTGTAGATTAGATACAAGATTTCCGATATGCCCTGTATTGGCAAGAATATCCTTGTATAAGTAATGCACAGGAGTTTTCTTTCACGTTGATGTATTGATTGATAGCTGAACCGCATATCGGAGTAGATACGTAGCCGAGGCTTTGTTCCGTTTCCTTTCGGACACGTCAGGAAAGATTGAAGCCTGTGATGTGCAGGATGGTTCTACAATCATCAGGTAATATTTTCCAGTGGAAGGGATGGAGAAATCGTTTGTTTAATTATATAAAAAGATGCTTGTTTATTGTTGATAAAGATTGATAAATACAATTAGGTTGGAGGCTGTTATGGCAAAGAAGCTGATTGCATTCTTAGTTATTTTGCTGATGGTATCTTTATGTTGCGTTGCACTGGCGGCTGATGGTCTAACGTACTATATTCCCGGAAAAGATATTTCTGTATTTGTTCCATTTGATATTGTTTGTATTACCCGGGAAACAGATGAAACAAACACCTTTTTTCAGAATGAGTTTTTTGATTACAAGACTGTACATGATTATCTGATCAATAACAACATGTATCTGTATGGAATGACTCAAGATTATCAAGGCGAATTTGCTTTATTGATTTCGGATTGTGATGATCAGGATTTCAACACAATGAGTGAACTGTCATTGGCAATGTATAAAACAGATGTGGAAAAAGCGTTTTCTTTACAGGGAGCGAAGAATGCCAAGGGTGAGATTTATCGTGGCCCCAACGATAAGGCTATCAAGGTGCTTTATACATTGACAACAGCAGAAGGAAACCAATACGTTGCTGTTTATGTAACAATTCGCGCTTCTAAACTATATATCTTCCGCTTTATCTCTTTCTTTACTCCGATTTCAACAAAACAGGAAAACTTAGTTCAAAGCATATTTGATTCTATTGAATGGGGAGAAAAGAAATACACAACGGGAGCCAAGGGCGAAACAGATATTAATATTTACACCGATTATGAGACGGGCCTTACATTTATGGTACCGTCCGGATGGAGTGAAGTGAAGTTTATTGCCGGCGAAGAAAGCAAAAAAGTGAAATATCGTATTGGCACGAATAATGTTTGGGTATTGTATGAAAGCGGAGACATGTGGCCGGTGTATGAACAGAGTTATGGTTCGTTGCTTAAAACATATGGGATAACGAGAGCAGATTGTGATAATAGCTTTTTATCGGAAGAAGATGTTTCCGAAATGCTCGGATGCACAGCAAAAGACTCAGTCACAATGAAGACAGTTGGTGGCCAGGAATATTATTGTGTGGATAAGACTACACCATATACAGCGGGCGGTTTGTCTATGGAAAACCATGATCTGGTATACATCTGCATGCGAAAAGGATTCATATATTGGTTTCAGCTCAGTGGTGTAGACACTTCCAGGTTTGAAGATCAGTTTATTCGCTTTTTGAAGACGGTAGAATATAAATAAACTATGGAATGAAGGACGATACAGGAGGCGAAATAGATGGCGGGCATTAGATGCGAGTTGTGCGGCGGTTCTGTTTTTTTAAAGGAGAATAACTATATTGTTTGTCAAAGCTGTGGACTAAAGTATGATTTGGAAGAGGCAAGGAAACTGTTTGCAAATGCTTCTGAGGATAAGCGTGATGATACAGTGAATCAGATCAAGGACATCGTATCTGATCTGAATGAAGAGATAACCAGAGATATGTC
>CACYDC010000024.1 GCA_902773025.1 uncultured Ruminococcus sp. | reverse complement strand
TCAAGGAGATTTTGGCAAAAATGACGGAAAATTTGTCGAAAGATGGCGTGCAAAGCCGACAGGCGGTCTTTGTGCGGTGTTGCCTATTATTATTCTCCAATGAAAAAACAGATCATTTCCCAATAAAAGTATAACTAATTATCCACTGTTTTGTCAATATTTTTTGTCTAAAATATCAATTTTATTTATAAAGAAAAATGGGACAAAAATAATAACGGCCTATTGGCTTTTCGTATGAATCTCAACATTTTTCAACCAATCCGGACTGTTTTTTTCTGCTTATCCTGCACTTAACATAACAATAAACTCAGATTTCAATTATTTATTTTCCTTTTCACTCATAGCCAAAGCTTTTAACCCGCCCCGATTATTCATGGACTTGTATGCAAAAAGCAGTCAGCCTTATATTCAGACTGACTGCTTTTTGATACATATTCGGCTGTCATTCATTAATGCTTCTGATGATAGCAAGAATATAAGAATAGTTTTCAGCGTATTCAGATATACCGCTGTCGGAACGATATCTGAGCGCGGCATCAATATCATCCTCGGTGATAATCCAATTTTTCTGTTCTATGTATATGCTGCCATCAATTATCGTATAGCTGAAGTAACTGTCGTCCTTAAGCCGGATAGACCTATCAGCATTACAGATTATTTTTTCCTTCATAAGCGCATCCATGATCATCGGTTCTCTGTTGTGCTGCGGTCAAGCACAATGGTGAATGTCGGGTTATCTTTCAGTAATTCAGTATAGGCAACCTCGCATTTTTTCCAGTTTTCGTCGACCTCATATGCCAGAAAGCCCTTGACTTTTTTACCCGGCATAGCTGTTCCCGAAAGGGTCTTTAATCCATCCGGTTCGGAAAGAAGTATTGATTGGTCAACCGTAAAATCATCCACTGACGTATGGAAGTAAAAAAGGTTAATATTTTGTTTTTCATCAGAGATGTTTTCTACAGTCATCTCCAATATCAGATAAACCTTTCCATCACTTGCTTTATCTGTTAAGAATTCATTACTCGGGTGTTCGATCTTTTTGGTGGTAAATGCCTTGTTGATTTCAAAGCTCAATTCCTTTGTAGTAACGACATCACCCACAGATGCGGTAACAGTTCCGCCGGCGGATGTATCTGCTGACGATTCAGTCTTGGATTCAACTTTGGGTTCAGTCTTGGATTCAACTTTGGGTTCAGTCTTGGTATCGGTCTTTGATTTCGTTTCAGAGTCAGTCTTTGACTCTGCCGAAGATACCGTTGCTGCCGGCTTGCTTGACTCTACGGATGACGAAGCCGCGCCGCCCTTCGTTACGGTTGTGTCGTTAGAATTGCTGCCTGCTGACCCGATAGCCCCGATAGCTACTATACCGCATACAACAGCAATGGCTATTACTGCACCTTTTTTCATTGTTTTTTCCTCCTTGTTTTTCAGGATTTTTTTAAAGTGATAACCAAACAATTCTGCTAAGCGGAAAAATCTTGATTTCACTGTGATTGTGTTATTATTTTATCCTGAAATGAGCAAGGTGTGTTATGCTGTGTGCATACAAAAACATATTTTTTTGTGATATAATGATATAGATAACTTACGCGCGCGGTATAGCGCCTATCATTAATAGGGCTGACAAAATGCTCATCCAACCGGCTATTACGAATAACCGTCTGCGTGAAACGGGACGGAGCCGCCTGAACACCTTGCTTTGGAAAGACAGATAGTCCGAAAAACAGAAAAACGGTATTACAAATCCGAATATTGTTACCCCCGTACATAACAGCAGCTGATAAGGCGTTTTACAATATGTTACGAACGCTGCTGCAATAAACCATATTGAAAAAAGATATAGCAGTACTGCAATGAACTTCGGTATCTTGCTGTGCGGTCTGAATCCGGGCAGATCTGTTAACATCATATCAAGTATTCCTGCAAAGTCCTCGGCTTTCTGAACATTTTTTTCATTCTCTCTGCCGGTCGCTTTCAGTATCGCCTCCTTGACTTCGTTTACATCATTGAATCGTTTGTCGGGGTCGATCTCTGTACACTTACGAATAATCTCCACCATCTGATAATTATCCTTGTATGGCTTAAAGGCAGGCAAATCGCCCGTATAAACATAATTGATGATAATCCCCAAGGTATAAATATCAGTTCTGAAATCTGACTGATAAAAACCGAACTGCTCAGGGGCGGCAAAGCCCTCTGTTCCCATCAGAACGGTGTCACGTTTTGCGCCCCGTTTAGGAGTGCGGGCAATATCAAAGTCAATGATCTTGACTTCGCCGTCATCCGTTAACATGATGTTTGACGGGGTCAGATCACGATGAACAATGTTCATCTCATGAAGTGCGAGAAGCCCGTCGCATATTTGCAGGATAATACTCTCTTTTTCGACAGGAGTACTGTTTACATGCTGCAAATAATATTCAAGCGTTACACCGTCAATAAGCTGTTCGAGAATAATACCGCCGCTGCCGTTTTCAGAAATATCATATATTTTTACAAGATTAGGATGTTTGCGCATAACAAGCTTCTTGTAAATCGCCAGTCCTTCCTTTGACACATTTTTTTGAATCATGAGCCTGCGTGAAATGCTGTTCATGACCAGTTTTGTGTTCTTCTTATAGTCTGCTACCACCGTATTCTGCCAGAGATCATACTTTTCTTTAACATCCATTATGTGAACCTCTTTTGTATTATATATATATTATGATAGTATATTATCACAAAATTAAACATTAAGGAAGATATAAATGAAAAAATCAACTGATGAACTTATGAAAATTTTAAAAAACAAAAACAGCTATGACGACTTCATAAGGGAAAACAATACAAGCATGAACGACCAGTCGCTCACAGAAGCATTAGAATACCTTCTGATGGTCAACAACATATCCAAAGCAGATGCGATCAGCCATTCAAATCTGCAAAGAAATTATGCCTATCAGATTTTCAGCGGGCAAAGAATACCGTCAAGAGATAAGCTCATCATGCTTTGTATCGGTATGAATGCAGATCAGGAGCAGACATCAAATCTTCTGCGTAAAATAAAAGCAGCGCCCCTTTATGCCAAGGACAAGCGGGACAGCATTATACTTTTTGGTATTATGCACCGTATTTCGGTCATAGATATCAATATTCTACTCTATGAACACCACATGAAATGCCTTGAATAAACATTAACAACCCCAATAAAATATCTGACATTATTGTAAAATAATTCCCGTAGATTCAAACTGCGCTGTCGCATGACTTAAACACTACTACGCGATATTTCACCACCGCGGAAGCAGCTTATTTACGCTTACCACGCAGTGAGCGAAGCGAACGGAATCGCGAATTGACTGCGGAGGCACTCCGCCCGGGCCTTGACAAATTGTAAAAAAAATATTATACTATTAGTATATTGGGGAGAGGGTGATGCCATGAAAAAAGCTGTCAGAATACTGACAATATTGCTTCCGGTTTCCGGTTGTCTGACAATCGCTGCAGGTATCATGCTTTTCTTCCTGCCGTCCGGTACTCCGGCTGTCTTTGATGCTACAAAGGGCTATGGCCCTTTCGATATGAGATTAAACTATACTGCTGATGCTTTTATGACTATCCTTTCACCAATTGAGGGCGACAGAATAAAATTATATACCGATTATTTTATTCTTGATTATATTTTAACGGTTTGCTTTGCTCTTACCGCAGTTTCTCTGCCGGTATTTATCTATATCCAGGATGATACTCATTACCTTTTGTTCCGCTCAACTCTTTTCTCGGCT
>CACYDC010000023.1 GCA_902773025.1 uncultured Ruminococcus sp. | reverse complement strand
TTGCTGCCGGAAAGCAGAAGGGACAGATACAGAACGTATGAGCTGAACAAAACAAACATAGCCATCATCTTAGTAATCCTCGCAGTATTTCCTTTCGTAAATTTGTTACCTGTATGAATATGATAAACTAGGTTTCAGTTATTGTCATTCTACTGCTGGTATAATCTACAGCGTCCATAGTTACACTTATGTTTCAGATAATCCTGTCCCAGATTATCATTTTCCTTTTTTGCGTTGATAGCGAGCTTCTTCCATTATTTCAAGTCGAGACGAATCTATTTGGAGACTATTATTCATGACTGAACAGAAAAACAGGGCTATGTGCACTGCGATAAGAAAAGGTGCAAATGAAAAGTGCATTGTTCAATAAAGAAGTGCATTTATTTAGTTCATATTGTGCACTATGTGTGCATACTTTTTGACACTATTGAATGCACATCCCGCATGTGCTATACTCGCCTTTGTAAGGCAAATCATCCACTCTACTGTAAGGAGGCCGTTCAATGGCAGATGAATTTGATGATATCATCGATGAAGAACCTAGGGAAGAAATAGACTATATCTCCCTTGGAAAAGCGATGCGGAAAATCCGTACTTCCACTGGAATGAAGCAGGATGAAGCTGCAAAAATCTTTAATGTATCCAGAACGGTATATACAAAATATGAAACCGGAAGAGTAAAGCCCAATCAGGAAGGGCTTGAAGCGTTTGCTAAAAGATTTAATGTCAGCTTTGATGAGCTTCTGAAGAAAGTTTCCATCGCTATACCAGATACCTGTGCACTTCTGAAAAATAAACGACTTCTCCATATGTTGTTGGAGGATTACGATCAGGTCGTTATTCCTACAACAGTTATGCGGGAACTCAGCTACCGAAAAACACAGAAGGCAACACCGCAAGAAAGAAAAACTGCAAAAGTGGCTTGGCAGGTGATGGCAAACCTTGATTACTATCTTCAGGAATATTCAGATAGGATTAGGCGTGAAGATAATGAAAATTATAAGATTCCAGATAGTGTACCTGATGTTAGAAACATGATTAATGATCATAAGATCATGGCTCTGGCAAAAGAGCTTGAAAAAAAGGTAATTGGTGATGTTGTAATTATTCATGATGATGTCGACTTTTCAGTTCACGACGGAAAGGCAATGAAGATTGACGACTACGTTGCTAAGCGGGACAAACTAATCGATTACACCTCGATCATAGATTTGGATATGGAATTTGATCATTTGGAATATTTCAATAGAATCGTGGGAACTCTTGATTTAAATGCTTACTTGCCGGATGGTATGACCTTGCTTATCAGTGCAATCAAGTGCAATGACCCTGAAAAGATTGAAGAACGGGATGGCAGACGAATTCCTGATCAGAAAGTAATAAAAAAGGTCAAGTTCTTGCTTGAGAACGGTGCAGATCCAAATAAAAATGACAATGGACGGTTTTGCCTCCCCCCGCTTGCACATAGTATTCAGACACGAGAATATTATGGATTTGATATTTTTAAACTGCTACTGGACGCAGGCTGTGACTTTAATAAAGCAGCTCGGGATGAACGCACTGCAAGTTATTTGAAGGTTGGCAAACTAAACGAGGGAAATACACCTCTAATGATAGCTTGCTTCCATGCAAAAAAGAAGTTTGTAAAAATTCTCTGTGAGAAAGACGGTATTTCCTTAAACCAACAGGACAGCAACGGATACACAGCACTGATTAAGTGCGCTGTTCAACGCTATAATCGAATGAAGCGCGGTCAAAATGCGCCCATCAATGAAGAGTTATACAACTATCTTATCTCCAGAGGAGCAGATACACTTATTCGGGATAGAAACAATCATACAGCCGCTGACTGGATGAAGCGTGCTGATGATCCTAGCTACAGGGAGAATGAGATATGGTAAATCGAATCTGCATCTCAATTAATAATCGATGTAATCTAGCCTGTAAGTATTGCCATTTCCACGAAAAGGGTAATATTGAAGCTGCCGATATGGATGTGTTCGAAATATTGGATAATGTAAAGCGATATGCCGGTCCAAAATTCAAAATTGGCTTTGTCGGTAACGGCGAATGCTTTCTAGATTGGCCATTGTTAAGAGCTTATATCGCTTATATAGAGGATTATACCAATATCAGTGCATACACAATCACAAATGGAACCATAGATCTTCCGGAAGAGGAATGGAGATTTCTTGAAGACCACAAAATCAATGTGGGGTTTTCGATTGACGGTTACAAAGAGCTTCATAATATGAACCGGTGCGGTTCTTTTGATAAGGCAATGGCTACAGTGGAGCATTACAAAGAAGTCACCGGTCATTATCCTACCTTTAACGCAACCGTTGGTAAGGACAGTCTGGCAAATTCACAGAAAGTAATAGACTTCTTTAAATCATTTGGAACAAGGGTTACTTTTTCTAGGATGATTGGCCGATATGGCATAACGCTCCAGGAATACCGAGACTTTTTGGCAAAAGCGGAATTAGAAATACCCGTTAGAAGGGGCGGGCAAGACTGCACCATGTATGGGGGGCAGTGTGGTTCCGGAATTAACAACTATTTCTTTGCAAATGGGAAGGTTTATTATTGTGGAAACTGCATTGACCTTCCTCCCATTGGTCACAGTAGTATTCCCTTTGAGGAATTGGAAAAAACCCGGCTCGAGTTTGACCGGAACTACTGTTATAAGGAGACAATATGCGGATAGGATTGTATGGCATGCCTACAGCCGGCAAAACCTATATTATGGATCGGATTGACTTTATTGAAGTGTTGGTAGGAAGCAGACTTCTTCGGGAATACGATCCAGAGTTCGATCTTCGGGATGATGAGGGGCGTGAAAAAGACAGAAAAGCAGTTGCCAAACTAATGATGGAAAAAGAAACCTTTATAATGGACGGCCATTATGCGTTTGGTAATGAAACAGCATTCACAGATGAAGAAGGAGAAATGTACGATGTTTATCTCTATTTGTATATTTCTCCTGCTGTACTAAAAAACCGGATGGCCTCCTCAGAGAAAAATCGGAAGTATCTTAAATATGATATTGAAGATTGGCAGAAACGCGAGATCTCAGGACTTCGAAAATATTGTCATACGCATAACAAAGACTTCTATGTTATAGATAATCCTCCAAGCAATGAATACGCAGATACAGAATCTGTCATTGCGTTTATCCATCAAATTGTTGCTGGATATAGTTGCGCTGGCTATGCAAGACGATGTGCTGATGAAATTTTGAATCGCAGCAAAGACGATACAATTTTGTTGATCGATGGCGACAAGACTCTCACACGAGAGGATACCAGCAATATGGTCTTTGGCTATACTACGAATCTGTATGATGGAAATTTTTATACAGGATATCAGGCGTGGAAGCAAAACGAAGAATTTGAGCAATATCTTGTTCCTGATATCACTGAAATGCCTGTCCATCTTCATCCCCACGTTAGATGCGTAATGAATTCCAATACGTATATTCTGACATCGGGTCATGAAAAAGTGTGGCGTTATATTGCAGGTGAGTTAGGAGTCCTATTTTATTACGGTACCGAGATGGCTGCCGAAACAAAATTATATATCACAAAGTTTCTACAGTCTGCAGGCAAAAAGGTGATTGCCTATGGAGATGGAATGAACGATTATTACATGCTGATGCAGGCGGACAAAGGATACTTGGTATCTAAACAGGATGGCAGTATAAGCCGCTCATTAGCAGGAAGAAATCTGGAGGGATTAATAATTGTATGAGCTTGAAAAAAATAATAAGATAAAAAAACTTATTGCTCTAACCAAATCCGATTCAGGGATATCAGGGCCTCAGCTTGCCATGGCCCACATGGAACTTGGAAAAGAATTGGGATCTCAGATGAAAGACTTCGCCCCCGATGACACAACGGTAGTTGCTATGCTCCGCGGTGGAATATTTTTTGCTGAAGGTATTTACTTCTCTCTTGGGTGCAAATTTCAGACATATGACCCAAAACACGAACCCTTTTTACGACCTGAAACAAAGAATGTTATTCTCGTCGATTCCGTAATCAATACCGGAAAGACAATCCTCGATATATTGGAACCGGATATGTTTGTTGCATGCTGTGTGATAAACGAGAAGGCTGTCGCCTTTTTTGAAGATCAGCTGTATACCGTAAGGATTTCAAAGAACTCTTTTGTGGGTTCCGATACAAGGAAACAAACTGGCAATAAAGGTCCTGACACCACCATGAGACTGTTCAATCTGCTGTAATTCACAAACAACTTATGCCGCTAAAAAGAGTCCTGCTTAACTGCAGGGCTCTTTTTTCAATTAATGTGCATACGCTCCTCAAAATGTGCATGGAAGGTGTGCATTTTAAACTTTTTAAGTGCATATCATTCGTGCAAACTGTGCACATTGAGTGCAATCATTTGAAACTGTATTGTGCACATTTTTGGGTTGCGCTATCATACATGTATAAGGACAAAGCACCTCCGAAGACACCGGAGCACACCAAAGGAGGAACTCAAAATGACGAGGACTTACAGAATAGCGGAACTGACCGGCATGATGAAATCTTTCGACAAAGACAAGTACATGAAGAGAGAGCTGCTCCCAGAAATGTTTAATCTTCAACAAGAAATTGTAGATCTTACGTTCAATAATGAGCAAGCATCTACCGGAGCACTAAAAATCTGGGACGTCGAAAGACATCTTGAGCAACTTAATAAGGAATACGGAAACCCCGCGGAAGAAGAGCTGCAGCGATTTAAGACTGGATCCAAGACTCTCAGTAATCTTATCAAGGCTGAAATCTCTGGAAACCGAGGCGAGGCAAAAGCATTTCGGATTTTGCAGTATATCCATTCAAGAAACATTGTCCTCAAGAATATCGAATTGAGTGACGGAAATCTGAGAACAGAGTTGGACGCTGTTGTGATCACTCCTGAAGCTGTCACTATTGTAGAGGTAAAGAACACGTCCAAAAACATCTTTATCGATGAAAATGGTGATTACTACAGAACCGGTGAGTTCCTTAAGTGGGACTGCAATATTGCCAAGAAGATGGCTACTAAAGAGGATCTCTTAAAAAAGGTTCTTTCAGAGTCAGGCTTCGGAGATGTACAAATAAGAAACGTTGTGGTTTTTACTGATAATCGAATTGAAGTTCAAAACAAGTATCGATTAATCAGAACTTGCTTTGTCAGTCAGCTGGCCTACATCATCGATGGATTCAAAGGAAGCCGCATTCTCACCGAGGCGGAGATGGAAATTCTGGAAAATTCCATCAAAACTGCTGAATGTAAAGAGGCATATCCATTTGAACTGGATGTTGCTCAGTACAAACTTGATTTTGCAACACTTCTTGCGGTTCTCGAAGAGGCTTCAGCTCATACAGAAAGTATTGGCACCAAACAACCGGAAACAGCAATAACAAAAGATTCTATATGGGTAGTTCTGAGGCGGTTGCTTAGAAGCAAGGCATCCGGTTACGCCGGAACAGCTGCGACTGCAACTCTGACAATATTATCCACAATGGCTTTTGATGCTGCCAGAAAGGGCGGGCTCTTAAGATGAACGAAGCGCTGAAGGCATTGATCATATCGCTCAGGCTTCTTTACATCATATCTCCGATTGCTGACGGTCTTGGTTCGATTGATGACCTGATTGTCCTGTTTATCGGGGCGGCAACAAGGAAACAATTTGATCTAAAGAATAAGGAGGTACTCTATGAGACATGTATTTAAGGCAACAAAACTTGGATGGAAAAGCGAAAAAGAAGGCGTATGGTTTGACGCAGATCAGTACTCGAAAGACGAGGCACAAGCGGAGTTCAAGCCATATCAGGGAATTACACAACGAGGATATCCTTATACGGGATATGAATATGATGGACAGAAGTACCATGACGTCACATACCTAGGCGAGTTCGAAGATGAAGAAATGCCTCAAAATGATACTGATGTCCTGAACGCTCTGTTTAGACGGTTCAAATAACTATACACACAAGAAGGAGGCTCTGGCTATGGCAAGAAAAAGAAACAGGCATGAAGTAGATACGGAATGGATGGATATTGATGACGATGATAGCGAAAGGCTCAGCGTTTATGATGCAGCTTTAATCTGGTTGTCCAATGGTAAAGATGAGGATTATACCTTCGGGTATACTGAGGAAGAATTGGAGGATGCGCTATGACAATCTACACGACAAACGAATGGAAAGGCCACGGCAAACAGAACTACTATTGGAATGAGTACAGGCTGGAAGGCGGAACCATTAACAAATACAAATGCCATCGTTATAAATTCTTCGATGGTAACGAGAATAATTGGGAAAGGGAAGAACACATAGTAGATTCATGGTCAGTAGATGATCCGAACATGCCAGATTGGCTGAAACAATATTTGTAATCCGGGATTTGTTAATAAGGCAGATATGAGCTGAACCCACACGCCGGTTTCCCGTCCCTTAGCGAGGGGATTCTTTCACCGATTCAGCCATACCCACAATGCAACCTAACAATCAATGCCAGTTCATGAACAATCGCCCGTAAACGACATACTATTATAGTGTTTGAGGGCTCGCTCCTTTCTCTTTGACGTTTTGCAGGAATGCAATTCCACGGCTTTACTGCCCGGATCTGCATTCCTGCAACTACTTGTTACGTTTTATTACGAGTGCTGTAAAAAACAATCTTTCATAAACCTTGGTTATTGTTTCGGAACATGTTTATCCGTTCTTACTATTCTCTTTATCCATTTCCTTTTTCACATACCAGAAGGATCCCGCAAAAACGCCTGCAACGACCATCAGCACGATCCACAGAATGACATTCGCGGTGTCGCCTGTCTGGGGGTTGCTGTGCTGCTTCTGGATGGAGGAGGAAGGAGTCGAACTGCCGCCCTTGGGAGTGGATGAGCTGCCGCCACCGCCACTGGAAGAAGGAGTGGTGGTCT
>CACYDC010000022.1 GCA_902773025.1 uncultured Ruminococcus sp. | reverse complement strand
TGTACCATAAATTATCTATCTACTAGATCAAGACTGTCTAAGAACTGTTCCATAGCGGATCGCTCTCCGGTACTTACTCTTAGACATGTCCCTAATCCGGCGATATCCGGATATGTTTTAATCAGGATTTTCTGCTCATTTTTCATTCGCTTCATAACTTCTGCCGCATCTGTTTTCGGCTTGATGAAGATGAAGTTGCCTTCACCTGCGATAACCTGATAACCTCTGTTTTTGAGTTCACTTACGACATATTGTTTCCCATCGGCCTGCTTTTTGATCATTTCATCCAGCATGCCTTCTTTGTCCATGATCGCCTCTGCGAATAACATTCCAAATGCATTTACATTATGTGGTGTGCATAGCTTCTGGACCATGGCTATGCCTTCCTTTTGCCCTACCGCAAACCCCAGTCTTCCGCTTCCAAGTCCAAACATCTTTGTAAATGTCCGTGTAACAAATACATTCCTGTATTCCAATGCAAAATGAAGAAATGTCTTCTTATAAAAATAGTGATAGGCTTCATCAATCAGCACTGTAACCTCATTTGTCTGTGCTTTATCAATTATCCTCTGCATTTCCTCTTCGGAATAAACATCTCCAAATGGATTGTTTGGATTGAGAACGACCAGCAAATCAATGTCTTTATCAATCATTTCGAGAAGATGATCAACGTTTACCTTGATTCCATCATAAGGACAAGGAATGAACTCTCTTCCATACATTAAAGAGAATATTTCATACATCGCATAGGATGGCTTGACACCGAGCACTTTTCCTCCCGGTCGTGAGAAGGCTTCAATAATATGCCTGATAGCTTCAGCAGATCCGTTTGTAAGACAGAGCTGCTCAGGTTCAACACCAAGAAAAGCGGCCAACTTGCGCTGGAATTCCTGTGTTTCCGGATATTGCGCGATAAACTCCGGCGTTGCCTTTGACAGCACTTCATTGATAAACTCCTGTGAAAAGCCTACCGGATTCTCATTCAAATCGAGCTTAAGGTAACCCTTTCTCTCGTTCTGATCAAAGATTCTGTTTAATGATTTGACATGTTCATTAACGTAAAACATACTCTCCTCCCGCATGTTTACTATTCAATATCCTGCAATATATTTGTCATAACGGTATCTATATCTCTATTCATAAGCGGGTATTCTCTCCTGTGTTCATCAATCATAACAAGGAGATCCTTAATTAAAAATTTAAACCCATTCCCATCGTAATTCATGTAATAACGTTTCACATTGTCTTCATCCACAGGAAGCAGTTCAAAAGAATCTGCTCTCCACCAGTTTTCCCCAAGCCGGATGCTTCCTTTTGATCCTACGATTTCGATTTTACTCTCAACTCTAATGTTATTCCCTATATTGATGATAACTTCTGTATTAGGATATGTGATTGTCATAGACATATATTCTATGTCCTCGGTGTCTCTAATAATTCTCTTCGCTATTTTCTCATAGTCAGTCCCCATGATGTTCAGAACAATTGCCAGTGCGCTTGCCGTTAATTCATAGAATAGCTGTTTAATGCTTCTGTTATGTTTCGACGTGGCGCAGTCAATTCTGATTACGTCTCCTATCAAGCCTGCCTTGATCATCCATAAAAGCTGAACAAATACCTGTGTGTGAAGGACCTTAAGATTATGCATCAATACAACATCATGCTGCTTGGCAAGCTCAAACAACTCGTTTTGCTTGTCTTCATCAATGCTGAACGGCACTTCCCCTATAACATGTTTGTCTCTTTTTATTGCAGCCTTCATGAATCTGTATCTGTCTTTCAACTCTGTCCTGACAAATACTATATCGACATCATCGAATAGTTCTTCTAGATTATCCATGACATTACAGATATCATATTTTTTTGAAAAAGCATCAGCAATAGCTGTATCCTCTGAAAATACTTTTTCAACAGAAAAACCACTGACTTTTTTTGCCTCTGAAACCAGCTGATTGTCATCAACGCGGTCCGCAATGATCCCGATTCTATGTTTTCTGAAAGTCGTCTCTCTAATCTGTGTGCTGGAGATTCCTTCCGTTCTAGGAAGATATACCAGCTCGCAGTATTCCGCTATATGATCGAACTTCCCTTTCCAGTCATCTCCAATAACAAAAACATCAACATCATATTTGATGATATCGCTTATCTTCTGTCCAAGGTACTCTTCAACGATGATCTGATCAGCAAATCCGCTGTTTTTAACATTATTAATTCTTTCAGCAAGACTATCCCTTACCGAGAGTTTTCCTCTTCCAACGTCATAACTTTCGCCAGTCACTCCTACTATGAGGTAGTCGCCGTATTCCTTTGCTCTTTTTAATATATTGTAGTGGCCCTCATGAAACATATCAAAGGTACCATATGTGATTACTTTTTTCATGTTTTCTCAGCTCCCTTTTGAAATGAATCCTATCATTTGTAGAACTGTACTATTTTCTCCAAAGTATCCAATCCATATACTCCTGGAGCGCCGGAATAGCAAAAATCTTTTCCTGGTGTTCCGTCCTCTTCAAAATAGCAAATGCCGGTTTTCTCCTTGTAAAAATCCAGAATCTTGTCGATCGTTGGTGTATTGCATCCCGTCAATAGTGCGAAATATTTTATGATGGCGATTCCAAATGGAAAATCTTCAATAAACATCCTTGAATCGAAATCAGGATAGTATTTTCCGTCAGTTTCTTTCAGCGGAAC
>CACYDC010000021.1 GCA_902773025.1 uncultured Ruminococcus sp. | reverse complement strand
CGGACACGACTGCGGAGGCACTCCGCCGGACACGACTGCGGAGGCACTCCGCCGAACACGACAGCCCGGGCACCGGGCCCGGCGAGGTTTGGAGCAAAGCTCCGATATCACCTCATCATTCCGCCTCTGCCGCCGCCCATCATGGACTGAGGGATAGAATCTACCTGTGAACCGTTTATAATGATCGTACCGCCATTGAACTCTGCTGTTCCGTCATAATCAAACGACGATACCTGAGCAGTGATATCAATTTTACCGCCGTTGACAACTATATTGCCGTTTGCATCGATTGCGTCCGTGTCGCCCTGACCCATTACAATCGTCAGTGTTCCGCCGTTCATTTCAAACGTAGGAGTACTATATGCCTTGCTTTTGCTTGAAGCATTGATACCGTCATCAGACGCCGAAATACTGATCGTTCCGTCATTGATCTGAACATATGTCGCTTCAATACCTTCCGAAGCGGTTATATCAAACGTAGCTCCGTCGATCTGAACAGCCGACTGCGCCTGGATCGCATCTGCTTTTGCTGTTATCTTGAAGCTTCCGCCGTAGATGTAAATATATCCTAAGGAATCGTCATCTGAGTTTTCACAGTGCAGTCCGTCCTTTGATGTATTGATATTAAACGTTCCGCCGCATATAAGAATTGAATCTTTTGCTTCTATGCTGTCCTTTGTGGTGGTTATATTATACGTACCGCCTGTGATTTTAATAGTATCTTTACCTGATATTCCGTTATCTGATGAGCTTATTGTCAGTGCTCCGGTACCGTTAAGAACAATATCGTCCTTTGAATATATAACTGCATCGGTGTTGCTGTCGCCGTCTGCCGTAAATTCACCTGTAACTGACAATTTACTTTCATTACCTGATGTTGTAACAAAACATTTATCAGCCGATACAACATAAATAACAGGCGTACTTTCGTTTGTTATATTAAAGTTATCCAGAACAAGCTGGACCTTTGCATCTTTGGCTGCTTCAACTTTTACAGTAAAGTTGTTTGCTGTTCCGGTAAGAATGTATATACCTTCTTCTGTTATGGTTTCGGTTTTTCCGTCAGAAGCCTGAACTTTCGTTGCGTTAGAAAGCTCCGGAGTCTGTAAAAGGTCACGGTTGCTGAAAATATCGGTAGTTGTAAGCAGGCCGTTCGTATTCGGAGTATACTCTGCTTTGACCTCAGTGCCCTGCGCAGCCGTACTTGTATCTGATACCGAAGATGAACTGTTGTCGGATGATGTGTCAGAAGCTGCGCTGCTGCCGTTGTCCGAAGAAGAATCAGTATTTCCGGAAGCAGAGGAGCTTGTTCCTGATGAGCTGCCCGAGTCCTTTTTATTATCTGAACTTCCGCAAGCTGCCATTGAGCATATCATTAGCGCTGCAATAATAATAGTGATCGTCTTTTTTAACATAATAATACCTCCTCAATAATGGTAAAAAAATCTGTGCGGTAGAATAGTGTATTTGTTTGATTGACTTCATTGTATAATATAAATATGAATAGATTATTTCTTCACTATAAAATGCGTTATAAAGTTTCCCTAAGTTTTTTTCAGCTAAAAAAACGAGGAAACTCTTTCGATCAGTAAGAGTTTCCTCGTTAGATACAATTATTATCTCAGATATTCGGAAGCCTTTCCGTAAGGAATAGGTTCGCAGCTGCCGACTCCTACAGGTGAGAGAACTGCCGGTGTCGTGCCGGTTGGTTTTACATCAGTGGGACCGTTTTCAGTATCAGCAGGTACAAGAGATTCAAGATATGCGTATGATTCATAATGAACATCATATCCGCCGGAAGGAAGTAATTCTCTCTTGACTTCTTTGCCGTCCTTGAAATACACCTTCGCGCCGCTTGCAGAATATGAACCTGAGGCAATTCTTGTGACCCAACCTACCGGAACAATCTCATCATATTCCTTTGATGCGGGACCGTACATCTCAGCACAGATCTCATCATATCCGTCACCATTATAATCATATACATAAGTAGCTATATATACGGCATAATCCTTATTGTTCTTGAACTGCATATCGAGGTTGCCGTAGTCTATAGTAGCATCCAGACCGATATCAGCGTATACAGCAGCAAACTGATGAGCGTGTCTTTCTACGGGCTCCATATCAGCCTTCATTGCGCACAGGTAAAGCGTAGTAGAAGCCTGACAGATACCGCCGCCGTACTGCATTTCTATCTTACCGCGCACATAAGCCTTTGATTCAACATAACCGAGAGCGCCGTTGGTGGTATCACCTGTCATATTATTGAACGAGAAGGTTTCGCCCGGCTTTACAACATATCCGTTACAACTCTGAATTGCAAGGGACATATTGTGATTAGACTGCCAGATATTATTTGCAATAGTGTAATGTGAAGCGATAAGCCTTGTATTAGCTTTTATATCCTCAAGCTTGACCTTGTACGGAGTTTTAACTGTCTTAATGGACAGCGCGCCCTTTTTCACAGGCTGCTGAATTATTTCAGTCAGCTTTTCAGTTACCTCTGACTGGTTGATCAGATAACCGTCCGAACCGTCTTCATATGTAAACTTTTCCTTTTGATCGGGCAAAAATTCCTTGACGTGAGCATCCTTGGGCTTTATATCGAATTTTTCAGATACCTTTTTCACAGCTGATGGAACAGAGTTTAAATCAATTACTGATGTTACTTTGAAATCAGTTTTACCGTTGTTGTAAACAGTATCTATTGTCGGATTATCAAGTTCGCCTCTGCTGAAATGATATGCCTGGATCAGGACATTAGAAACGTCTGTATTGTATGTAAAATCGTCCTTTGTCAGTTCAAGCTTTTTGCCGTCGCAATTTACGGTTATATTTACATCCTCGCGAATCTCTAGAAGCTTATCCTGCATTGCGTCATATGCCTGACTGAGTGTTTTTCCGCTCAGGTCAACGCCTGAAACCGTAACATTATCGCCAAATACGATAGTTGAGGTATTGATTTTTTTAATATCGGCGGATTCTTCTCTGATAACAGGCAAAGCGGGAGCCACGCTGCTTTCATTTTCAGATGATGCGGCAGCAGCCTTTGACTGACGTGAAGCCTCACTTCCAGTTTCAACAATAGTTTCCGTTGAATTCCTGTTGTAATTCATTGCAAAGTAAAACCCTGCGGATGCAGCGGCAAGCAGAATCAAAGAAGCGGCAATAACCGGCGCCTTGTGCGATTTTTTTGCCCTTTTGATTTTTTTTGCAGCATGGCGCTTGACTGATTTTTTACCCGTATCAGTTCCGGCAAAAACTACCGAGCCTTCATCGTCGTCGGGTTCACTGTTATTTTCCTGAGAATCGGAAAAAACAACGTCCGCATCTGTTTTCTTTTCTTCTTTCTTATTTATCAGTTCTGTTTTAGCAGAATCTTCTCCGTTAAAAACGACTTCATCATCATTTTCAGGAGATACCGATCCGAGCATATCTTTTTCATTATCCATAATGACATCCTCCAATCTTATTATCTGACCTTTCTTCTTATACACCTATATAATACAACACTGTGACTCATAAAGTAAAGAATTATTTTTGTTTTCATAGCTGTAAATACTACCAAACATAATTCATTAAAATATAATTAATTTAGAGTTTTTAACATTATAAAAAACAGTCTGTAAATAGTCTGTAAATATGTACAAAATACTGAGATGATTATTGAAAAAAACATTGAAATATTGTATAATGTATAGCAGATATCAGTAATTAAAAGAGAAACAAATCAAAGCTATTATTAAGCGGAAAGGATGATCACATGAGAGTTTTGATTTTATCAGCGACAACCGGCGGAGGACATATGGCCGCAGCAAATGCGCTTAAGGAATATATTTTATCAAAGGATCCGGATTCGGTTATTGAGATAGCCGATACTCTTGAATATGTAAGCCCGCTTCTTAACAAAGCAGTTACGGGAGGGTATGTATATCTTGTAAGGAATCAGCCGAAAATGTACGGCAGTATATATAATAATGCAGATAAAAGCGATACGACCGTAAATAAAACAATTGATATCACAACAAGCACTCTGAGAAATAAGCTGCGTCCGCTTCTGGATGATTTCAAACCGGATATAATCGTATCGACACACGCATTTGCAGCAGAAATGGTAACATCTCTGCGCAGCCATATTAATTTTGAGATACCGATTATCAGTATCGTTACTGATTTTGCCGTTCATCAGGCATACATAAGTGAAGGTATTGATGCATATATAGTATCGAGCCGTGAAATGGTTTCTGATGCTGTGTCAAGAGGTCTTGACAGAGTGCGTATATATCCTTACGGCATACCCGTAAAGCAGGGTTTTTATCATCCGATCGACCGCAAAGCCGCATTTGAAAGTGAGGGGCTGGATGAAAGTGTTCCGACAATACTTATAATGGCAGGAAGCTTTGGAGTTACGGACGTATTGAAGATATATCACAAGATTGTTCAGTCGCCTGTTGATTTTCAGGTGATTGTTATTACAGGAAAAAACGAGAAGCTTTATAATACGTTTGATTCGTATTTAAGAAAAATAACTATAAACAATACTTTGCTTGAGTATAAGGAAATGATGAAGGCCTCCAAGCCTGTCAAGCCTGTCAAACCACAGAAAGCAGCAAAGGCAAAGCCTGTCAAGCCAAAACCGTCAAGTACATCGAAGCATATGAAGCCGGCAAAGCCGACAAAGCTTTTGTATTACACAGATCAGGTTCAGAAATATATGCATATGTCCGATCTTATTGTAACAAAGCCGGGCGGACTTACGGTAACCGAATCCATAGCCTCTGAGCTTCCGATGGCCATATTCAAGGCCATTCCGGGGCAGGAAGAACAGAATGCGGATTTCCTTGTAGGCAAGAATATGGCGGTACGGCTGAAAAAGGATGCCACATGTACGAAAACTATAACTGAGCTTATCGGAAACAAGGAAAAGCTTGAGGAAATGAAAACTGCGATCCGAAGCTTTTCAAAAGGCAATTCTGCTGCGAATATATATTTACTCATGCAGGAACTTATTGAGAGATACAAAGACAAAGCCTGAATATCACTGTATTTCTGATTTCGTGACAATAAGCTTAATATGCGGTACTTAAGCGCCGCGGATATAACGATATTACGCTGATTTGCAGCGAACACGACGCCGGCGCAGAATGCGAAACCTTTTACTCCCAATAAAAGAATTGATCCCACAGTTCAAGGTAAACACCGTAATAAAATAAATAGTCATATCACAACCATGAACAGTAATTCTGATCACGTGGCTATTATTTATTACGCGGCTTCCAATGAGCTGCGGGATTGTTTTTTTCATCAGAATATTATTCTATGACTGTTACCTTATCGGGAAGAACTGTGAGAGCGCGTACATCATAATCTCCGACAGTTACTACACCAAGTAATTCAACCTTAGCATCTTCAGCCGGATACTCACTCAGATTAGGCTTACCATCGAGATAATATGTCATTCCGTAACCGGTGCCGGTAGATTCATCCCTTTCCATAACGGTACAGCTGCTCATTCTTTTTTGGCTGATACCTGTTACTTTGATGACTTTGCCGTCATATTTACCTGTCTGCATATCTTTTGTTACTGTCTGAATAAGCTCAAAATCGCCGTATTCAATTGTCACTGCCGGGTTAGAATAATCGGCAGCCGTAAGATCTACTGATACTTCACCGACTGAGCTTTCAGATGAACTTTCTGTGCTGCTTTCAGCGCTTGTTTCTGCGCTGCTTTCTTTTGATTCATCAGCTGACGAAGCATCACTGCTTGCAGAAGAAGCAGTACTGGAATCAGATGATGTACCGGATTCAGTTTTTTTATCACTGCTGCATCCTGCGGCAAAGCAGAGAGCTGTAATTGACGCAAGCGCAATAATGAGTACCTTTTTCATGTTTTTCATTTTAATTCCTCCTGGGATATTTATATTTTAAAGACGGTCTTTTAAATAATCGTCAATAAAATCCATATATGGTCTGCGGTAATATACACTGTCGGGATTATTTTTATACCATCCGAACTCTTCTGTGAGTCCTTTTTCAAGAGAGATAGTATCGGGCATCAGTACATTTTGTTCTGAAACATCCAGAACATATTCATAATCATGGAAACAAAAATAATCTCTTTGCGGTATTGATTTGTCAGCGCTGATAATGCGGACCTCCTTGCCGGCAATCTTATAACAAAGCTGTACCCATTCTTTTATAGTGACGGTTTTATCATTTCCTACGTTGAAAATATGGTTGTTTGGATGCTGACTGAGAAGTATCTCAATGAAACGGCAAAGGTCGGAAACGTTAAAAAACTGAAGCTTCATATCCTGATTTGGCGGAATGAAGAATAATCTGTTCTGCACAGCACAGTCAAAAACAAATGCTTCGCGGTAAAGGTTTTCGTATATGCCGTAAAAATACGGAGGACAGAGTATGTATGCACCGGGAATGTGTTTAAGCAGATATTGCTCTGCATTGTATTTGTTAATACCGTAATCGCCCCATATAGAATTACGGCCGCATTGCTGCTGTTCGTTAAACGGCTGGGGATTTGTTTCAGGATAAACGGCGCTGGAGCTGATAAAAACATAATCATCGAAAGTTACACCGGATTGCAGAAGTGTTTCGATATGATGTTCAGTGTAGGCGGTAATATCGAGAATTACATCGAAATGTCTGTTCTTGAGCCTGTTGCCCGGTTCGGTTCTGTCACAGTTGATAAGCTCAACGCCCGGTATCTGTTTTCTGCTGTTCCGGTTAAGAACCGTGACGTTGTTCCCTTTTTTTACAAAATGCTCAGCTGTGTATTTACTTACAAATGTCGTACCGCCTGTTATCAGAATATCCATATTTACAGCTCCTTTTTTCGATAATGTATTGAATTTCCCGTGAATAAGAGTCTACTAATCAGCGGGTGCAGGGGCCGCTCGCCCCTGCCGAGGTCCGGGCGAGTAGCCCGGCAGGGTTTGGGACAGAGTTCCAACAAATGCACGCCGGCGAATGCGGCTGTCCGGGCGTCGTGTCCGGTCAGGATATATACTGATTATAGGTTTTCATGATACGGGTGACGAAGTCGCTGAAGGACATGTTGGTTTTTTTGCCTTTTGAAAACTTTCCGTCAAGACTGAATTTGAAGGACTTTTTAACATTGGCAAAGCTTACATCAGGAGTGATGTATTTTTCATATGTATTCTTAGCCTTGTTGTATTCGGCCTCAAAAGCTGATGTGTTCCACAGCGGGAGCGCAGCTGTCTTTTTTAGTGCAGCTGTGTATTTATCTCTAAGCAAACCGTTGCTTTTAATAGCTTCCTTTATCAGCGGATTAGCCTGATTTTGGTTAATACCGGCGGCTTTTTCCGAATACGGTGACTGAGCAGTCATGCCCGTACCGTCAGGATTATAACCCATTGTAATACCGAGAGTGCGGTCATTGTCATATGGAATAAATATCGCTTTGCCGTTATCTTTGCGGAAATAGATATAATGGTTGTTATAGTTGTTGCGGATATCGTCCGGGTCGCCGGCAAAATAATATGCCGCAAGGAATTTGCAGAAATAATCGGTATCGACTACCTCTTCGAGCTGCTGCGCTGTCATTTTCTGGTTGATTACAGTAAGAAGATTGTTAAGTCTTGCATTTGTAGATTTCTTTTCGTTTGTTTTCAGGTTGAAATTATATTTTTTGGCCTTATCTTCATCAGCAACGCCGATAGTGACCTGATTTTTAACGTAATTTGCCGGGGAATTAGTCCAGCCTACCTTATACAAATCACCGCCGAGTGCTTCTTCCGGCAGATATCTTTCAAGGAATACCTTATCGACGGGTTCGTAAATAGTAAACACACCATAATTGCTGCCGTTAAAGGTGATTTGTGATAATCCTATATTCTGCGCCAGAACACCGGATTGTCTGAACATACGCGCGGCATATATTTCTCTTATATATGTGTCGTCAAAGTTTCTGTTCCACTTTACGTCAAGCTTTTTAAGTGTTGCGAAGCGGCGGTTTTTCCGGGCTTTTTTAGCGTCAGCAGTCCATATCTTTGCGTCGCTGCCGTAATAAGTTTTGTCATCGAAGGTTTCACAGAAGCTGAGTTTGTAATGTGAAAGATTAAGCTTTCCGCTTTTGCTGTCGTATACAGGCTCGAGTGACATATTGCCCTTAGGTCTGATTCCGACCTCATCGATATTGTACGTTTTTCCTCCGACGGTGATAGAAACATCGCATTTGCGGTATATCGGAGATTTTGATTTTATACTGTCATACTTGTAATAATCGCTGTCCATTTTATCCATTTCTGCTTTGGACATGGTTATTTGTACTGTGACCTTGCTGCTTAAATCAAAAAGCTGATTGTACACGCTGATATCTCCGATTTCAGCGGATACGGTCGTTTTTTCTGTACTGTTGTTCTGCTTATTATCATCGGTATTGTTGTTATTGCCGTTGTTATCGGAAGAATCAGGTTTGCTTGTTTCCTGTTTAGTTGAACTTGGTTTGCTTATTTCCTGCTTGGTTGAACTTGGTTTGCTTGTTTCCTGCTTAGTTGAACTTGGTTTGCTTGTTTCCTGCTTAGTTGAACTTGGTTTGCTTGTTTCCTGTTTAGTTGAGCTTGGCTTACTCGATTCCTGTTTAGTTGAGCTTGTCTTGCTCGATTCCTGATTTGCGGTGCTTGAATTATCTGATGTTGAGTTGTTTGTTTTGCTGTTTTCAGAAGAGGTTTCCGTTGTTGAAGAATTTGGTTTTGACGAAGAAGAGTTTTCCGGCTTATCGCTGTTTTTTGATGTTTGTGATTCGATTTTTGAAGATGAATTTGAAGAAGCAGATGATTGTTTACTGTTTTCCGTTTTTGAAGAATCTGAATTCCGGCCGGATCCAGACGTCGGGCTTTCCGAGGCAGATTCAGCTTGTTTGGAGGATTCCTGAGTATTTTCCGCGGATGTTTCTTCTGCTTGTTCGGACGATGAATCCTCAGCGGAATCAGAAACGCTGCTTCCTGTTGATGATGCAGGCTTGCTGTCTGATGATGAATTGCCGCAGGCCGTAAAAGAAGCAGATACGATTACAGCGGCGAGTATCAGAATAAATCTTTTTTTCATTTTCTTCATCCTTTACTTTAAGGCAACACCGCACAAAGACCGCCTGTCGGCTTTGCACGCCATCTTTCGGCAAATTTTTCGTCATTTTTGCCAAAATCTCCT
>CACYDC010000020.1 GCA_902773025.1 uncultured Ruminococcus sp. | reverse complement strand
CGCAGTATTTTGTTGTCTTTTCTATTATTTTCCCTGCGGTTTCATTAAGTAATGAATCCGGAGTTTCCGCATTTCCCTGAACTATATAGAACACATTCTTCGCATCTTCCGTAACCTTGGTCTTTTCCACCTGCCTTACCTCAAGTCTGCAAAGAACTTCATTTGAATCATCGCAATATGAATACTCGTGCGGATTTGAAAGCCCCGGTTCTGCCTGTCCGATAGGCTGGAATCTTTCTGTACCATTCGTGAACCGCAGTGTTACATTACCATCTGTATTATCTATATCATGGGCTCCTAATGCGAGCTTGCTTTCAAGAGATATGATATTGTATATATCCACAGCCTGATTTATAAATGGCATCCCTTCATGCTTAACAAGGAGTTTTATCAGGTTTTCGCTTGCCGGTATATTCTTTCTGCGTTTTACACCGCTCCTGTCGTGCAGTATGTTAAATCCCTCAAGTATCGGATCTTCATGGATATCAATATCCCTGTATATTTCCAGCAATTCCTTTATCCTCTTCTCCCGGTACTCCCTCCATTCCTCATTGACGGTATGATTATCAATATCATTTATCGCGACAAAAACGATTTTTACCCCGATATCCAAAACTCTGTCTTCAACATAGAAATCCACTCTTCAAAACCTCTTTCCCATACTGTTTTTGATCAAGTATGTGCATTTTATCGTTATTTACCTACTATGTCAATGGGTTTTATCATAAAAAAAGCCTTGCACATCTGAAAACCATTTACCTATCATGTTATAATACTTTTGGTATTGCAAAAGGAGGATCTCAGTTCCAGGTAGATTCAGTGGCATATAGCGGGTGACGATTGTGGAGTATAAATCTATTCTCATAAAGGATACAACTAAAGAAGAACGTGAGGCGATTGTTAAGAATTCCATGGACTGCGGTGGAGGCTGTGAGAACTGCTCTTCCTGCTGGCTGGGCGGTGGCTCTCCATGGGACATCTATCAGGATTATATAGATGGAAAGCGTGAGATCAGGGAGATCAATGCTGAATATATGGATAAATATCGACAAGGCAGGAACATTATGTGAGGTACGGCTATGACATATGCGCCGATGATAGAATCGTCCTCCGAGGAGGAGCGCAGGACATTTATAAAGGATAGGTATCCATGCATAGCAGATTGTGATATGTGCGGACTTTGCAAGGTCTTTCATGGCAAGGATCCGGAGAACGCTTACGATGATTATATAAAGGGTATACGTACGTTTGCGGATGTATCGGGTGACTATAAACAATGAATTGAATTATTTAATAATGGAGAATATGGGATGGCTGATATTATAATAAAGGCACTGAAATCGGAGTTAATAGAAGATTATTTCGACTTCTTTGACAATCGCGCATTTTCGGATGGTTCTCCATACTATCCTTGCTATTGCAATGCTTTCAATCTTAGTTTAGATCAGATAAAGACAGATTTATATACAAAAGCAAAAAAATATTCCGACGGACAAGATGGTTAGAAAAAAGCGTTGCGAGAATCTGCATGGCGAATAGTTGAAAATAGTACAATCAGCGGTTATTTAGCTTATGACAAAGAACTGGCGATTGGATGGTGCAATGCTAATGACAGATTAAATTATTATCGTGTCGGGGAATTTGATATAGATGATGCGCCTGAAGACAGTGTTCCTTCTTACTGCCCTAATAGAGGATATATCAAGTCGATTGTATGCTTTGAAATATCTTCCGAGTACAGAGGTCAGGGAATTGCCAAACAGTTGTTGGAGAGAGTTTGTCAGGATGCTATAAAGGATGGTTATTCTTTTGTGGAAGCATATCCTAAAGAAAAAGATAAAGACAGTAATATGTCTTTCGCTGGGCCTTACAAACTATATGAGCGAGCAGGATTTCAGGAATATACGCACGATGATTCCATGGTAATAATGAGGAAATCTCTTGGATAATATGATTCCGGTTTGTCGGGATGATGTGATGGCATGTTATATAGGAAACGATCTGACCATTATTTGCCATTGTGTGGTTTGCAGGAGCATCCCATGCATAGCGCACCATTTTTGAAACAACATAAAATACAGCATTTCAGCTTCATACGGATTTGAAAATCAGATCCTATTTCGG
>CACYDC010000019.1 GCA_902773025.1 uncultured Ruminococcus sp. | reverse complement strand
CCTTGAATGTAACGATCTTACACCGGGCTACTATATCCTCACGCCGAAAGATGAAGACATCGGCCTTGTTTTCGTGTACGAGAATGAAAATATCGAAGTCAGCGCGCTTGAGATCGCTCAGTGGATCAAAGAGAATTCAGCTGACGGAACGGGAAAGAACACTACAGATGCAGACTCTGAAAATGCTGCACAACCAAAGCAGGATAAGGCTGATACACAGAAGAAATCCACAAAAGCACTGAAAGGGAGCAAAAAGGGCGGAACACGCACTACAGGTTTCAACGAGGAAGACATCGAGAAATTCACGGCTGAATTTGTCAGGGGTGCAGATGTACAGCGTGATGGATCGATCATATGGAATCCGCAAAATTCAAATTCAGGGCATAGATTTGTATATAAAATTACTTATGCATTCTCTGGCGTAGGAGAAATAGACGCCGGTGATGTTGAAATAAGAGTTCCGAAGAAAGTGATTAAAGACAGGGACGGCAATTATGCTGATGTTTATGATATTGCTGTTCCATCTGAAGAAGAGTATGCAATGGAAGCCGATCCTGACACAAAATGGGTGTTCAGAGAAGCTGAAGATAATGACAACGAACTGATTATCTATAATATTAAAGAAATATCTGCTGCCGAAGCAGGCACTATTGAAGCGTCTTACTTGACGTCTAAAAGAACATTCTATTATACAGATATGGGCAGTACAGATGATTTTTATGCCAACCTTGTTGTTAAAAACGAAAATACGGAAATAACTGCTGCTGCTAACGCACCTCATATTACAATAAATACATATGCTAACATCATCAGTACAACAAAACAAAATCCAAGATTATTTAAAAGGTGGGACAGCAGATTCGGAGAAAAGCCTGCCGATGCTGATGATTATTATTATCTTGTTTGGACAATTCGTACTCAGCTGAACAAGGATGCAACACAGCCTTATGATCTCACGTATGCAGATACATTCGATGATGGTGAGGTAGTAGGTTACAGATTTGAGGGAACAAACGTCTACGTCCCGAACGGAACCAAGAGCAATATTATACAGTACTCAAAAGAACGCTATGATTATGTTCTCACAAGACTTCCAAAATCAGAATTTCAGGGGAAGAGTTATACTGTATGGAACAGGATCACAGCCACAGTTCATCCGATTGATAACATAGATGACGATACATCGGCCAATAGTAAAACGCCGTTTACATATATATTGCCTGAATACAAAAGGCCGCCCGGGCATTTCTATGCAGAAAAATTCGGTCAGTATATGTCAGATTACAGCACAGCCTTGACTGAATATGGCAAAGGAAGCGAAGGCATTGTTCAGGATTCGGAGGACATTTCAGATTTTAGCCTGACAGAATTCAAAGAAGGCAGCGTTGACACAATAGACAATCCAAAGCTTAAATACTACACATTCTTCAGAGGCTATCCATATCCATGGACCGTTGAAGAAGGTGCAAGTCTTGACGAGCCGGAAAACTATGGTAAGAAACCAGTCACATACGAGTTTGTTGACGAAAATCTTTGTATAGATAAAAATGAAAAATTGGGGCCGGGAGATTATGAAATATCAGCACTGAGAATGACATATGAATTTTCAGATGCAGAATTCAGCGAAGATGAATTGGCATTCGTGGAAAAACGCGCAAACACATATACGTTTACCAGCGATATGGATCTTATTTTATATGCAAAAAAGGCAGATGATGAAGATTGGGTTGAGGCTGCTAAATATTCCTTCAGCAGAAACAGATATTATGATATAAACAACGATTATATCTCTAAGACTGTCAATAATGATATATATTTCAAATCGGGCGTGCTCGGATACAAGTGGACAGTCTCGAACGCACTCTATTACACAAGAATCAATACATATCCAACTGTGAAACTATTTCGCACAGAAAAGGTATTGAATGATATCGGAGACAAGAGAAAGATAGCCCTGAAAAATACGGCATTCATCAAGGCTACAGACTACCAGGGCAATGAATTATTCCCTAAGGACGCACCAAACGCACACGGCGACTAT
>CACYDC010000018.1 GCA_902773025.1 uncultured Ruminococcus sp. | reverse complement strand
ATCGTAGTCGTTCAAAACGGCGGAATACAAGAGGTCGAAGACGCGCTCTTTGATATGGAGCAGCGTGTGTGGGATTATAATGAAAAGCAAAATCCTCCTGTTCCTCTTCAGATCGCATATGGATACGCACAGTGTGTTATGCATACAGATATGCTTGAAGAAGCAGAGAGGCTCGCGGATTTCCGTATGTACGAGAAGAAAAAACAAATGAAGATCCCCGAATTGAAATATCAATATTGATGCGGTGTTTCTTATGCTTGTATACGATCACGATGATTATTCCGGGGTTGACATTGAGCGGCTGCGCTCCGACCTTTTAGACTACATTGGAACTGCGGCTTTTTCCCTTTACCCGATGGCTATGACCTATGTTGCCCGGGTGCAAAATGCTGATAGCTCAGAGCTTTTTGAAATAGCCGCCGAATGCCGATGGGATCTAAACAAATATACAGAATAATAAAACAAACCCAGACACAATTCTAATGCCTGGGTTCGTTTATTTGATTTAAATTAGAGAGCAGTATGAATTATTCTTCGTAAAGTACGCTTTCTGTTACGTATGAATTGTTGAACAGATCTGAGATCTCATAATAGATATATGTGGATCCAAATTGTTCATATACATCCTCATAAGAGACGCTTACGTCACCCTTTACGGTGATCTTGCAGTCATCCATCGTTATCTTCTCAACGTAGTTTAGATCCTCATCATATACGTCGAAGTATGGTTCAATAACATCGCCGTCCTTAAGCTCAGTTGTTCCTCTTGAAGAAATACGATTGTTTTCATAAACGAGGCGAACACCGGATATGTAACCGTCTGGTTTTTCTGTATCCCAGGCAACTATCAGCTGCGCATCCTTTTCATTATATTTACACGGTACATAACCGTATGTAAGATAATAGTCATCTGTCTCGTAGTGTTCCTCGAAATAGAAAGGAACTATTGTTCCGTTTAGCGCTACCCATGTGCAATCGTAGCCAACTATCAAATTGTTATTGTCGTCAAGCTCGTAATAATCATCTCTGCCGAAATCGATGTAGCGGTCTTCGTACACTGCGAGACAATTAAGTGTGATACTGCTTATGTTTTCCCAGTCACTGTCGGTCAGCTTAAGAATGTAATCATCGCCCTTTTCAACGATCTCACGTGCGCCGTAATCCTCGTCCATATCGTCAAAATAATCATCGTTGTATAGATCGAGATCAGATGAATCAAACCAATCGAAAATTGAGAAAATGCTGTCGGTCGTGTCGCTGTCAAGCGTGATCTGACCATCTGCCATTATATTTGCAAACAGCTCTATAAAATCATCAAAATCAACATCGTAATCCACTGTTTCGTAGAGGTCGCTTACATCGTCAATACCGGAAAGATCATTGTACGGATAGTAGATAGAAAGGCCGTTATCTCCTGTACCGTTGTCAGTGGCGGCAAAATATACTGTAGATTCTTCAAGCGCCTTGATGAGAGCATCGTCCTTGTTGCTTTCTGCCAGTGAGCAAAGATCTACGTAATCCTCCTCACTTGCCATTTCTCTGATGTTTGAGCGTTCCTTAGAAATCTCGCTGTATGCTCCGTTCTCCAGCTTTTTCTTATATGATGCCGACATATTATTTACCGCAGGAAGCAGCAGCGAAACTACTTTTTCTGTGTCAAACATTCCAAGCGTAGAATAGCACGATGAATCATATTCAAAAGCTTTATCAACGTATGTATCAATTATAGACTTACCGAGCGTTATAGTATCTATAGAAGGGCTCTGCGAAAGCATTCGTATCCAGTCGTTATAGTACCAACCGCAGCCCGGTTCGCTTTCCTGAGACGCGATAAGGTACTTAGTATACGGCGCAACGGCAAGGCAGGTCTCAAAGCCGGCCATCAAGCATGCGTCAAATCCAATAAAGTCAAAAGATACTTCGGCTTGATCGAGAGCATCACTCAAATCGGTAAGACTCATCATCTCCTCAGAGAATCTTTCGTCATATCCAAATCCACCGGCACTTCCGCCCCCGTGGTTCCATAGAACAAGTCCGTAGCGGTCGGCAGGATACTTGTCCTTTGAGTACCTTATAAACTCTGCGAGAGTTTTTCCCTCGTTCATTGGTTTTTCGCCTACTGTGTCGTCAATAATCTGCAACGTGTTCTTTGTTACTATATATCGCTGGCATCTGTCGGCAGAGACTATTGTGTTATGCCAATAGTACGATCCACCCGTCTGTATAATAATATTAACACTGTCGTTACCGTTATAGCCCTCGATCATCTCGCGCAGATCTGCTGTGGCGCAGCTCCACCATGACTCAAGGTCTGAACCACAAAGGTATACCATCAGTGTGTAAGTGCTGCTGGTATCATAGGGACCGTAGTCGGTGTTATCTTCAATAAGAAGATCATCGTCATCAATAATAAAACATCCGGAAAACGTACATGATATCATAAGTACCAATATAAGGAAAAATGATATTACCGCCTTTTGTTTTCGCATAACAATACCTCCCATTTTTAAAAAAATTAGGGTTTCATAAACTTAAACACCGTATAATGTTGTCTATGTTTATTATACAATATAAACAAAGTGCGTGTCAATGAAAAACAATATAATAACATTTTTAAAAAGGAGCGATGAAGAGTGAATAAAGAGCAAGCTAAAACAAAATTAAGATTCTATTTGAGAGGACGTCCTTACCGATACTATGCAGATAAAGTTAATGGCGTTGACAGGTTTACAATGACTTATAAGGGTTATGAAAACTCACCTGATAATTCGATGGAAGGCAGCTTCTACTTTTATTCGGAATGTATGGAGATACATATATATTATTCAGATTCAGGGAGCAAGTTGTGCAGAGAAAGCACTCATAAGAATTCACTGATGAGACTGCTAAATTACATTAATGCGACTCTTTGGTCAGTCGGAGTCAATGGACATAGCAACGATATGTATAAAACCACACATTGTTGTTCGCCCCGCATCTATATGGCAGAAGACGATACATACGATATCGTTATGACCGCAACAATACCATATGTTTTTTATGAGTACACATACTTTGTAGAAGACTTTTTTATAGTATCTATAACTAAGCTTCTTGATTCTTTAGCACCAGCCATCTTTCAATTACTATCGGGAAAGAAATCATTGAAAGAAGCAAAGAGAATGGTTGACTCTATTCCACAGCTAACATATTATACCGAAATGTTTCAAACAGAGGACACACAAGAGCTTAAAAAAGGAGAAAAGAATACAAAGCCAATCGATATAATGAAAATTGATTTTTCTGAGTATCTTGGTATACACAAAAAACGGAAATAGTTATTTTTCCTCCATGTGCTGTTAAACAGAGAAATTCCCGATTTTTTTTCACATCAATAAATAAGCTCCGTTATAGAATGAATCGGTATGAGCAATCATTTAATAAAAATAATTGCTCATTTAGTATATTTT
>CACYDC010000017.1 GCA_902773025.1 uncultured Ruminococcus sp. | reverse complement strand
TTGCTGTCGGTATAGGTTTGTCCGTTGAATGTAACTGATGCCGTATAGGTAACGGTCGTATCACCCGCTGTTCTCGTTATACCGGCAGCTATCGTCTTAGTCGCCGAACACTGCGAACATGTGAATGTTGCTTTCGCAGAGGAAGTACCCGTCCACGTCCATACCGGATTGCCATAGACATGATCGCAGACGCTGTAGGTTTCCCACTCACCGATATCGCCGGACCAATCAGTCGTTGACGTTATTGTATAGCAGTTGCTGTTTCCCGGATAGGAATCTGTGGTATAGTTCCATACCTTTGTGCCGTCTGCGCTTATACGCTGGAATTTTACCTTTGTCCACGCTGAACCTACAGGCAGCGCAGCCTCATAAATACCTGCCTCAGAAGAAGCTGTCATTTCCAGCTCATCTTCAGTCTTGCTGTTGCTGTTATACAGACAAGCTGTGAATGTAGCGCCGTCCTTATCCCACTTGCCGGCATTAAGATAAAGCTTGCTTACGCTGAATTCAGGCTCATTTATGTCATTTACATTATAAACAACTGCTATGCCAGTGTTTCCAACCGTACCGGTTATTTTACCATTTGATACTGTAAAGGTGTTGCCTGAAACATGGTCGGTATAGGTTCCGTCAGCCATCTTATTAGCTGTAAGGCTTACTGAACCGCCGCCGTCAAGCTTTGATATAACAACACCCTTCGTACCTCTTTCGTTATAAACTGTTTTTCCGGAATAGGAAATGTACTCGTTTTTTCCACTGAATATGTTATGGAATTTATTTACCTCAACAACTTCAGGATTAAAGCATTGTTCTGAGCATATATCACCGATATTGCCGCCCCTGTATCCGTCTGTTCTTGCGAAATACAATGCAGTCGCATCCGATCTTGAAGCGACCAGCGCCCACGTTCTGTTGATAGCCGCATCAGAAACATTAGTAGATTCCTTATCTTCATTTGAATAAGTATCATGTGATTCTGCCCAAAGGACAAGCTGATCTGCCGAAGCGCCGTACTTATTGTAGCCGGACGCTGCTGCGCTTGCGGCATTCTGACTGCTTACAGCCCTGCGTATACTATTGCCCGTAACATCATCTGTAAGGTTGATGTTACTGATCAAGGAACGTATTACGTCAGAACTTCCGCCTCCGAGAAATTCTCCGTAGCAGTAAAGGCTGTCAAACGCAGTATTGCTGTTTTTATAGTACTCTTTAGCCGCCGGTATAATATTATCCCAGAAATTATAATCCACACCATCATTAAGGATATCATTATCTGCGCGTGTACCTATATGCTTTGCCGTATCAAAACGGAAGCCGTCCGCGCCTGCATCTATACATTCCTTAAGATAATTCAGAACATATGCCTGGACCTTCGGATTTTCGGTATTCAGATCAGGCAGTCCTCCAAGACTGTAGTTGATGCATCTGTTGCGGTCATCATAACCGGCATTTCCGACCCCTTCTTTAATATCTACATTCCAGTTCTCATGCCAGCAATCGGGATCATTCTCAAGCTTGAGGTCATCAGGGATACCGTGGAATATAGTATAATCGCCGTCATTTCCAAGGTGGTTTGAAACAACATCCACTATAACGTGAATACCGTATTTATGCGCTTCCTGACACATTGCCGTGAATTCAGCCTTTGTGCCCAATGCGGAATTGCCTGTGTCGTCGATAGTAAAATTAGCCGGCTGATAATATGTCCACCATACTTCATTTGTTTCACCCACGGTCGGGTCCTTCGACTGCTGTATAACGGATGTCTGTATGGATGTATAGCCTGCCTGCGCTATCCTTTTCATGTTTGCCTTTATGTTGTTAAAAGACCACTGCCATGCATGAAGGATAACGCCGTCCTGTACATTATCCATAAGTCCGTATTCTGCCGCCGAAGACGAAGCAGCATCTACGCTTACAGCCGGTACATTGACAAACAGCCCTGCCGCTGAGCCTGCGATCATTGCCGCACCGAGAAATATCCCGGTTACTTTTTTGCCGATTACAGAAAATGTTTTTGCACCATTCATAGAATCACTCTCCCCTTTATTTTCTTTGATAAAAATTAAACTGACATTTCAGCTAAGTACATTATAACATTTTATAAAATATTGTGTAAAGTACTCTAAACATTTTCGTCCTTTTTTATAATATATTAACAATAATTTTGTATGCTTACACAATTAATTCTTTTCTCGAAATAAGTGTTAACATTCGTAAATGGTGTATTGATCAGATAATACGGCCTCAAAACTGATTTATCCTATCAAATTACACACATTATACCGTCGATTTGACATATGTGTCTTTATTAATAACGAAATATTATTAAAAAAACCTGACGAATATTGAAATTGCCGATGTTTTATTATATAATAGGGAAAGTGTAGATTTTTGCTTGGAATATCCATAAAAAATCTTATTGATCTCTATTTTTGCAAAAAAAACGGAATATAATAATAAATGTAGTCAGGCAGCAGCCAACATACAGTCAACATAATTTTTTGCTGCGGTGTGAGCCTGAATAATAATTCGACAGGAGTGTTCTGTATGGTAAAAAAATATGATCATCTGCTCGACAATGTAAAAAGAATACATTTTGTAGGGATCGGTGGTTCAGGTATGTGTCCGCTCGCCGAGATACTCCATAATGAGGGCTTTGAAATAACAGGTTCGGATGTTTCCGAGTCAGATACGCTCGCACGTATACGCAGCTACGGTATACCTGTCACAATGGGACATCTTCCGGAAAATGTGTTAGGAGCAGACCTCGTCGTTTATACTGCCGCCGTAAAGCTTGATAACCCGGAGCTTGTTTCAGCTAAGGAGCATAATATCAGGGCTGTGGAACGCTGCATTATGCTTGGCGCCGTAGTAGAAAAATACAAACAGTCCGTCGCTGTATGCGGTACCCACGGCAAAACTACCACTACCTCTATGATCACACAGATCTTAACAATGTCAGAATTCGACCCGACAGCTATTATCGGAGCAAAGCTTCCCTTTATCGGCGGCAACAGCCGTGTCGGAAGATCCGATATCATAGTCTGTGAAGCCTGCGAATATGTAGATACTTTCCTGCACATCTATCCTGCCCTTACAGTTATACTTAATGTCGATGAGGATCATCTCGATTATTTCGGCACGCTTGACAGGATCAAGCAGTCTTTTACTCAGTTTGCCGATCAGACCTCGGACACTCTTGTCGTTAACGGCGATGATGAAAATACTATGTTCTGCGTTCGTGATATGGCACAAAAAGGAAAAAAAGTTGTTACCTTCGGCTTTGGAGAAAACAATGATTTCCGCGCCGTAATTCATGATAAAAACGATGTCTGCGACAGCTTCGATATAATCTATAAGAATAATACCATTACTAATGTTAAACTAAGTGTTCCGGGCAGCTTTAATGTAATGAATGCGCTTGCTGCCGCTGCCGCTGCTATAACTCTCGGAGTCAGCCCTGATGACGCTGCAAATGCTCTTGCACAATTCCGCGGCGCTCACAGAAGATTTGAAATACTCGGCAAGCTTCACGGAATTACTGTTGCCGATGATTTCGCTCACCATCCGACAGAGCTTAAAGCAACACTGACAACCGCAATGTCTATGGGATACAAGAATGTTTGGGCGATATTCCAGCCTCATACCTATTCCAGAACATTTACTTTTCTTAACGAATTCGCTGAGGTTCTCTCTATTCCCGATCACTGTATCCTTTCGGAAATACTCCCCGTGAGAGAAACCAACACCTACAATATATATGCTAAAGATCTTGCTGATAAAATAGATGGCTGTGTATGGTTCAAAACCTTCCCTGAAATTGCAGATTATGTGATATCAAAGGCTCAGCCTGACGACCTTATACTGACTATCGGCGGCGGAAATGTCTATATGTGCGCAAATATGATCATGGATAAACTCAGCAGTAAATAATGAGTTCATATCCTTATATTATAAAGCTAAGGCAGTGATGAATAATTGGATAAAAGATTAAAGCTTTATGGCTTCAATAACCTTACAAAAACACTCAGCTTCAATATTTATGATGTGTGTTATGCAAAAACAGAACGTGAACAAAAGGATTATATTGCATATATCGATGAACAGTATAACTCTGAACGTCTGACCAATATTCTCTGTCGTGTGACTGAAATGATCGGCGCCACAGTTCTGAATATCTCCAAACAGGATTATGATCCCCAAGGCGCAAGCGTTACACTCCTGATATCTGAAAAAGGACTGCCTGAGGAAATAGATCCCTCCTGCAATCTCGGAGGAGATATGATAAGCCGCAGCCGTGAAACAATTGCCGCTCATCTGGATAAAAGCCATGTAACTGTCCATACCTATCCTGAATATCACCCGGGCAACGCTATTGCAACCTTTCGTGTTGATATCGACGTGTCGACCTGCGGTACGATCTCTCCTTTGAATACTCTGGACCTGCTTATCGACAGCTTTGATTCGGATATTATTACTATAGACTACAGAGTCAGAGGCTTTACCAGAAATACGGACGGAAAAAAACTCTTTATAGATCATAAGATCACTTCTATTCAGGACTATATCAAGGATGAAACACTCAAAAGATATGATACTGTCGATATAAATGTATATCAGGCTAATATCTTCCATACACAAATGCTTATCAAGGAGCTTGAACTTCAGAATTACCTTTTCAAAACTGATGTGTATGAAATTCCGCCAAAGGAAAGACTGGCAATTTCAAACAGTCTTAGGCGTGAGATGATCGAGATTTTCAGCGGAAGTAATGTATATAATGAGGAATGATAAATGAAACTGTCGCAAAACCGCGCACCTATTTTTGAAGCGCTCAGCGAATACAGAGAAAACAGGATAGTTTCCTTCGATGTGCCCGGACACAAACAGGGCAAAGGGAATCCTGAACTGACGGAATTTCTCGGCAAACAGTGTATGAGTGTGGATGTCAACTCTATGAAACCACTCGACAACCTCTGTCATCCTGTCAGCGTTATAAGAGAAGCCGAGGAGCTTATGGCCGACGCTTTCGGCGCAGCTCATGCATTTTTTATGGTAAACGGTACTTCCTGCGCTGTTCAGGCTATGGTCATGAGCGTATGCAAACGCGGCGATAAGATAATCATGCCGAGAAATGTCCATCGCAGCAGTATAAATGCACTGATTCTTTGCGGCGCTGTACCGGTTTATGTCAACCCCGGGGTAAACAAACAGCTCGGCATACCGCTCGGAATGTCTGTTGCATCTGTGAAAAAAGCAATAGCCGAAAATCCGGACGCTAAGGCAATTATTGTCAATAATCCTACCTATTACGGTGTATGCTCAAATCTTCGTGAGATCGTTAAAATCGCTCATGAAGCAGGAATGAAGGTACTTGTAGACGAAGCTCACGGAACACATTTCTATTTCGGCGATTATATGCCTCTTTCGGCAATGAGCGTCGGCGCGGATATGGCTGCAGTGAGTATGCATAAAACCGGAGGTTCGCTTACCCAAAGCTCTGCGCTTCTTTTAGGTCCTGACATAAATCCGGGATACGTAAGGCAAATCATAAACCTTACACAAACAACAAGCGCTTCTTATCTGCTTCTTTCATCAGTGGATATCGCAAGACGCAATCTCGCGCTTAATGGAAAAAAAATATTTGAAACCGTTACTGACCTTGCTTCTTACGGAATTAAAGAAATTAACAAGCTCGGCGGACTTTATGCCTTTTCGCGCGAGCTTATAAACGGTGACGATATTTTTGACTTTGACCCCACTAAGATATCTGTGCATACACGGGATATCGGTCTTGCAGGTATCGAAGTTTACGATATACTTCGCGACAGGTTTGATATTCAGATCGAATTCGGCGATATAGGAAATATCCTTGCCATCGTTTCTGTCGGCGACAGGATTCTTAATGTGGAACGTCTTATCTCTGCTCTGTATGAAATAAAAAGACTATACACTAAAAATCCCGCAGGTATGCTCGATCATGAATATATTGAACCGCATGTGGTTTGTTCGCCTCAGAAGGCTTTCTATGCAAATAAAAAACAGCTTCCCCTTGATGAAACAATGGGCAAGGTCTGCGCTGAATTTGTAATGTGTTATCCCCCGGGAATTCCAATTCTTGCTCCCGGTGAAATGATTACAAAGGATGCTCTCGAATATATCAAATATGCCAAGATCAAGGGCTGTAACCTCACCGGCGCTGAGGATATGAATACTGATAAAATTAACGTTATGGAAGAATAAGCCTTATTGTTTTTTCACTAACAGAAAGGGTGACAGAAATGGAAATGTGGTACACAGAGGAACAAACAAAAAATGTCCGCTTCTCTATAAGATGCGATAAACAAAAATATTCGGTCCAGTCTGATTTTCAGCGCATTGAAATATTCAGCACACCCGAATTCGGTGATGTTCTCGTTCTTGATGACAGGATTATGCTGACAACAAAGGATGAATTCATTTATCACGAAATGATCGCCCATGTTCCTATGGCAACAAATCCGTCAGTCAAGAATGTTCTTGTGATAGGTGCCGGCGACGGTGGCACAGTTAAAGAACTTACCAAGTACAAAACCATTGAAAACATTGATATGGTGGAAATTGACAGAATGGTTGTTGATGCCTGCAAGGAATATCTTCCGACTGTATCGTGTAAGCTAAGCGACCCCAGAGTCCATATCTATATTGATGACGGTCTGAGATTTGTAAGGGGCGTAGAAAACAAGTACGATCTGATAATTGTAGATTCTACCGATCCGATCGGACCCGGCGAAGGTCTTTTTACGACTGAATTCTACGGCAATTGCTATAAAGCTCTGAATGAAAACGGTATCCTTGTAAATCAGCACGAAAGTCCGTTCTACCGCACATATTCCAAGGCTATGAAACAGGCTCATAAAAAAATCGTTGAGTATTTCCCTATATGCAAGGTCTATCAGGCACATATTCCGACTTATCCGTCAGGACATTGGCTTTTCGGATTTGCGTCAAAAAAATATCACCCTACGCATGATCTTGACGAGGGCGCATGGAATCAGCTGAATATTGATACTCAGTATTATAACACAAGGCTCCATAAGGGAAGCTTTGCTTTGCCGACTTATGTTACAAAACAGCTTATGGAAGGAGAATATCATAATTAACGCGTTACGCTAAAAAATAAAATTTCGGAGGTTTATTAAAATGGGAAAGGCTTTAATTATCGGTGCAGGCGGTGTGGCAAGCGTTTGCATACACAAATGCTGTCAGAACCCGGATGTTTTTGAGGAGATCTGTATTGCAAGCAGAACTAAATCCAAATGTGACGCTCTTAAAGAAAAGCTTGACGGAGGCAAAACAAAAATTTCTACCGCTCAGGTAAACGCTGACAATGTTGATGAGCTTATCAATCTTATAAACAGCTTCAAGCCTGATGTAGTTATCAATCTTGCCCTTCCGTATCAGGACCTTACGATCATGGATGCTTGTCTGGCAACAAAAACAAACTACGTTGACACAGCTAACTATGAACCGCTTGACACAGCCAAATTTGAATACAAATGGCAGTGGGCATACCGTGAGCGTTTTGAGAAGGCAGGCATAACTGCGCTGCTCGGAAGCGGATTTGATCCGGGTGTAACCGGTGTATTCAGCGCGTATGCTATGAAGCATGAATTTGACGAGATCAACTACATCGACATACTCGACTGCAACGCAGGTGATCACGGCTATCCTTTCGCTACAAACTTCAACCCCGAGATCAATATACGTGAGGTTTCTGCAAAAGGAAGCTATATTGAGGACGGCAAATGGATCGAAACAGAACCTATGGAGATCAAAAGAGTTTATAATTTCCCGGAGATCGGGGAAAAGGATATGTATCTTCTCCATCACGAGGAGCTTGAATCCCTTGCGCTGAATATCAAGGGAATAAAAAGAATACGCTTCTTCATGACATTCGGACAAAGCTATCTTACACATCTGAAATGCCTTGAAAATGTCGGAATGACATCTATTGAACCTATCGAATTTGAAGGAAAGCAGATCGTTCCGCTTCAGTTCCTCAAAGCAGTTCTTCCTGATCCTGCTTCACTCGGACCGAGAACAAAAGGCAAAACAAACATCGGCTGTATTTTCATCGGAAAAAAAGACGGCAAGGACAAGACTTATTATCTTTACAATGTCTGCGATCACGAGGAATGTTACAAGGAAGTCGGTTCACAGGCTGTATCATACACAACCGGTGTACCTGCGATGATCGGCGCGGCAATGCTTCTGACCGGCAAATGGAACAAGCCCGGTGTGCACAATATCGAAGAATTTGATCCCGATCCGTTTATGGACGATCTCAACAAATTCGGACTTCCCTGGAAGGAGAGCTTCTCACCCGAGCTTGTAGACTAATGACAAATATTCCCTTGCCTTTTCGGCAAGGGATATTGTTTTATTTATCTCCTGTTCAGATCAACAGTTCCCACGTATCCGTATTGCAGTCTGCCGGCGCTCTGCTCGCCCAAGGGCCCTTTCCGTATTTCCTGAACAGCTTGTACTCCAATTCATGAGATTTTGACTCGGGACAACATTGCCACGCTACTGTTACCTTATCCCTGTTCTCTTCGGATACAGACCAGTGATCACCTCTCTGCGCCCTTTTATCATAATTCAGATTGTAATACTGCTTGAATCT
>CACYDC010000016.1 GCA_902773025.1 uncultured Ruminococcus sp. | reverse complement strand
AAGCTCATACAGAATAGTCAGAGATCTCGACAGAGCTACCACAAAAATCTGTTCATCATACGGAATTACATACCCTCAGTTTCAGGTACTTGAAGCACTACTCCATAAAGGAAATATGACAGTCGGCGATATCAGGAATTCGATACTGAGCAGCAACGGCACTATACCTGTCATTATCAACAATCTGCAAAAAATGAGTATGGTAAACCGTGCAAAGGATCCGCAGGATAACAGAAGAAGCATTGTAAAGCTGACGAATAAGGGGCGTGAGCTTATCCTTGAGGTCTGGGCAAAGAATGAGCAGATGTTCAGCAGAAAATTCAGCGTATGGACAGAGGACGAAAAAAAGGAACTGATAAGGCTTTTCAGAACATACTGCAGGATTAATCTGAAAGACAGCAGAAAGGTTCCTCTCAAAAGAAACGATTAAAAGCTTTGCTTTCAACAAACAAAGGCAAGCCGTAGGCTTACTGACGTTCAGTGGGAGATTTTACTCCCACTGAACGGGTATATGGCCTCCCGCCGCCTTAGAGGGCGAGGGTGTCCTGTGGACACCGCTGCTCAGCAGCAGCCCCGACCGAGCCGGCAAGCGAGACCCGTGGGACATACTTTGCGGTTATAAAACGGGGAACGTGTGATTATGGATAATGTGAACAAAACACTGTACATACCGTTATTAGGATACCCTTTGTTTGCAGCATTACTTTCGTGGATATTTACATTAATACTGAAATACATTCCGGCATGTTTGAAATCTATGATAACAGAAAGGATTAATGCGGCATGAAAACAAAAAAGAATGGCAACAACTGGACTGCGTACTATGATTCTGAAACGGGACGCTATTTCGCCGAAATTATGTATACCAGCAGAGAAGGACGCGAACAGTATAATTACGAAATCACAAAGGATATTTACAGCCGGCTTGGTACTTTCAAGGATGACGTGGAAAACGAGAGGCTGATCAAGACTGCAAATATGACGTATTCGTTTGAAAACACGATGTATGGGACGCTCGGACCTGAGAGAACTGTATGGGATGAAGAAGCAAACGAAGCAATGAACAAAACTGTTGAAAGACAAAATGAGAAAAAGAAGAAATGCTGACATTATCATAAATATCAGCAAATACACTTACAAGAATAATAGAGAGGTTTCGCACTCTGCTGAGTGCGACCAAAGGCCCGACTTTTGTGTTTTATCACGAAATTTTGTGTTACGCTTTTTACTCAGCACTGCGGGAGCAACTTTATTAAGCTTATTATGCAGTGAGCGAAGCGAACGGAATCGCGAATATGACCGAGGAGGCACTCCGCCGCGAACACGACACCGGCGGCACGCCGGCCGAAAATATCTTGTTTTTTTTTGTGCTATGATGTATAATCAAGAAAATAAAATTATTACTCAGGAGGGAGAATAATATGGAAAAATTCGTACCGTATGAAAAGCTTTCAAAGCGAAGAAAAAAAGAAGTTGACAAAAAAAGAAGAATTGACTGGGGACAGATCAATCCTGTAACACGAACTGTAAAAAACGGCAAGGCATATGACCGAAAGAAATTCCGTCGCACGAGTTTAAACTCAGAGTGGGACGGAATTTCTTCTTTATGTATATCTTAAGTTTATCCTGTCAATATTGAATTTACAATATTTCGGGAGGAATGAACAATGAAGTTGTTTTTCAAAGCGTTATGCTGCGGGGTAGTTATCAGCTGTCTGCTCTCCCTGACGGGCTTCTGCGGCGCATGCGAGGATATTGAGAACCGTGTGCTTCGCCTGCATATTATCGCGAATTCAGACAGTGAAACAGATCAGGAACTGAAGCTCAAAGTACGTGATGAAATAACAGAATACACTGATCAGCTTTTTGCCGGATGCAAAACAAAAGATGATTCCATAAAAGCTGCCGAGAAAAACATAGACAGTATAAAAGAGAAAGCAAGATCAACTCTCGAAAAATACGGCTGTCACGACGAAGTTGATGCATATATAACAAATATGAGCTTTGACACAAGAGTTTATGAGGATTTCACACTGCCCTCAGGAAATTATGATGCACTGCGTATTGTAATTGGCGAAGGAAAAGGGCACAACTGGTGGTGTGTGCTGTTTCCTGCTGTATGTGTTCCATCCGCAAGCGAAGACATAGGTTCTGCCCTGACCGAAGAAGAAAACGAGATAGTACATGACAGCGACAAATACATCATAAAATTCAAAAGCATAGAACTTTTCCAGAATATCTCTGATTTTCTGAGCGGATTATTCTGAACCGACAAAAAACGCATACCGACGTTTCAAGGCTGTCGGTATGCGAAGTTTAATTATTTTATTTAACTACAGTCACCTTGCAGGTACTTTCCTTGCCGTTATATGTACGAACTGTAACATAAGCGACACCGGGCTTCATAGCCTTGAAGGAGCCTGTCCAGTTTGTTTTTGTCATTTTTACTACAGAAGCATTGCTTGTACGGAATGTTCTTGCTGCACAGCCGGCGTT
>CACYDC010000015.1 GCA_902773025.1 uncultured Ruminococcus sp. | reverse complement strand
CCGGGCCGGGCATTAGTTCATTACTATCATTTTCTCAGTCATATTCCTGCCGCAGATTCCTGCGTTCTGTCCGCTGAGAGCATAAATATCGTCACACCTTGATTCCAGCTCATACATCCTCCTTGCTTCATCATCCAGTCTTCGTACATCTCCATATCTCATTATGATCGGCAGTTTCGCACTCTCTGACGCCATTCTTAGTATTTCCTTCCCCCTGCTGTTAAATCCTAAAACTCGTATATACTTCGGCGCATCAGATAATTCATCCTTTTTTATTCCAAGAAAAGCATACATGATTATCCTTACTATTCTTGCACGGGTGTATCTCTTGCTTTTTGTTCCGGTGATGATCTCATTAAGACTTGTGCTGTTTTTTATAACAGAATATAGCTTGTTTTCCAGTCCTTCTCTGATCTCCGGCAAATCCGCGATCTCTTGTCTGTCCATTGTCCTCAGACGATACATAATTGCCTGTTCCAGTTTTGACAACCTGCCTCCCCGGGGAGGTTGGTCCTCACATTCTGCAAACAGATCCTGTGTATAAGAAGGCATAAAATGTTCCGGAAATATCCCTTCGTATATAAGCGACCGTATGTGCTTTGCGCTTGCAATATTTCCGGAGCTTTTGTCGCTGTCATGTTCTGCACCTATTCGTTTCACCGGAAAAGGTTCAAGTGAAGAATTCAGCTTTTTTATTGCCTTAAGATATTCAGCCGCCAATATATCATTGGGACAGGATAATACTCCGGCTGTTTCAGCGCCGTACAGTTCCTGCGCAGCAGCCTGTCTTGCCGCAGCAAATGTCATACCTTCCGACAAATATTCACGCAGCTTATTTGAGTAATCAGCGTCTTTATCTATTTCAGACAGCTTTTTCAGCGCATTAATATCTGCGCATTCGCTGCCAAAGGAAATTTCATCCAGACATCCGAGCGAATTAAGCAGACTGACTCCGCCATAGGCAAAACGTTCCGCACCCGCGCACGCAAAGCTTACCGGCAGCTCAATTACAAGATCAGCTCCCCCTGAAAGCGCCGCCTTTGTACGCGTATATTTGTCATAAATTGCCGGTACGCCTCTCTGAGTAAAATTGCCGCTCATACATACAGCTACATGACCGGCACCATTTTCTCTGATTTTTTTCAGCAGATATTCATGTCCGTTATGAAAAGGATTGAATTCGCATATAACGCCGGTTGTTTTCATATCATATCAGACCCTCCCTTATTTAGTTAAGAAAAACGGAGGTCAGCCGAAGCTGCCTCCGTATTAATAAACATATGAAACCCCTAGGGCAGTTTGTTGTCCTGCATTATGCTTTATTGACTAATGCCATCGTATCACGCGCGATAACTATTTCTTCATTTGTCGGGATAACAAAAACATCTACCTTGCTGTTTTCTGTGGATATCTTTCCTTCAACACCGCGTATTGCCTTAGCATTTACCTTATCATCGATCTCAACGCCGAGATATCCGAGCTTATGGCATACATTTTCACGGTGACTAGACTGGTTTTCACCGATACCTGCTGTAAATACTATTGCATCAACTCTTCCGAGTACAGCGGTATATGCACCTATGTATTTAAGAATATGATACTCGAGCATGTCTATTGCAAGCTGTGCCCTTGCATTCCCTGCTTCTGCTGCTGCGCAGACATCTCTGTCATCACTTGATACTCCTGATATTCCCAGGAAACCGGATTTCTTATTAAGAAGAGTATCCATTTCGGACGGTGTAAAGCCTTCTTTTTCTGCGATAAAAGTAACTACTGACGGATCAAGGCATCCTGTACGAGTTCCCATCATAATACCGTCAAGAGGAGTCAGACCCATACTGGTATCTACTACCTTACCGCCGTCAATTGCAGTAATAGACGAACCGTTTCCGAGATGGCAGGTGATCATTTTGAGGTCCTTGATATCCTTACCCATCAGTTCAGCGCAGCGTGCCGAAACATATCTGTGTGATGTACCGTGGAAACCATAGCGGCGCACAGCATACTTCTCATAATACTCATACGGAACAGCATACATATATGCTGTCTGCGGCATAGTACTGTGGAAAGCAGTATCAAACACAACGACCTCGGGCACATCCTTGCCGAAAACGTCAATACAAGCTCTGATACCCTGTACATGCGCAGCGTTGTGAAGCGGTGCAAGCGGGATAAGGCTTTCAATATCCTCAATAACCTTTTCAGTAACAAGCACAGATTCCTTAAAGATAGAACCGCCCTGCACAATTCTGTGACCTATAGCAGAAACCTCGCTCAGTTCCTTTATTACACCTACCTTTTCATCGATCAGCGCATTTTTGATCTGAATAAATGCCTCTGTATGATTATTCATGACGACATCATATTCACAGCTTCTGCCGTCGCCGGCAGTATGCTTAAAATGACCGTCGATACCGATTCTTTCACAGTTACCCTTTGCAAGGATGCTTTCATCCGTCATATCGATAAGCTGATATTTCATTGAAGAGCTTCCCGCATTGATGACAAGTATTTTCATTGATTCTTCCTCCAATAATTTTATAAATTCATACATATTAATAATAAACTATATTCTGCTCAAATTCAATATTTTTTTATAAAAAAATACAACAAATCACCCAAATCGTTTTTACGGTATCCTCAGGCCCTTCGGGTATTTATTCTTAAGCCTTCCCCCGGAGCATTTTCCGAAGCCCAGCGGTATACCCTCCACAGCTACAGCAGTATATCCGTTATCTCCTTCACAGTTTATTTCCATACCGTGAAGAAATTCATTTACTCTGGTGTCATTGATACCGAGATCAAGCGACCTTCTGAAGCTTTCCTTATTAAATGCGCCAAAAAGTGCATGGGCAGGCTCAATACGTTTTTTCAGTATTTCTCCTGCCAATACGCCGGCGCGTATTACGCCGAGTCCCTCTGTCGGAGGAAGCTCCTCGGGCAGCAAATAAAGCTTGTTTCCCGACACATACAGAACAAGCTCCGGCTTTTTTATGAAAACATCGTCAAGAAATTCTGTAATGATCTTTTCTGTATCCTTGTTGAATTTTTGTCTTGAAACCGTTTTATTTCCGGATCTTTCCGAATTTCCCCTTTTACGGAATCTGGCTGCAAAATGGCCCTCACCTTTTTCAAGCGGTGTTATTCTGACTGAATTTTCATATTTTGTTTTACGTCCGAAATTATCCGTAATGGCAAGCGCTTCAAATTCAGGACAGGCCTCAAGAAATTTACCGGCTGTTTCCTCATTTTCTTCCGGTGAAAATGTACAGGTCGAATAAACAAGGATACCGCCTTCCCTGACGCATTTTGCCGCTGACATAAGTATAGACAGCTGACGGTTTGCGCAGGCTATAACATGCTCACGACTCCATTCGGAAACAGCCTGATGATCCTTGCGGAACATTCCTTCTCCCGAGCATGGAGCATCGACCAGCACCTTATCAAAATACCCCGAAAGACGGTCGCACAGTATTTCCGGACGGCAGCACGACACGACCCCTCTTGAAATGCCCATCCGTTCAAAGTTAGACAAAAGTATATTTGCCCTGTTCCTTACTACTTCGTTTGACCACAAAAGTCCGGTATTGCCAAGAAGTGAAGCAATCTGCGACGATTTGCCTCCCGGCGCAGCACACAGATCCAATACATGATCACCTTTTTCTATTTCGAGCAAAGCTGCGGCTGAACCGGCCGATGGTTCCTGAACATAATATGCCCCGGCATGGTGAAGAACAGAATTTCCGATCCCGTCCGCCTCAGATGTTATATAATAGCCGTCACTGTAAAACAATGACTTTTCAGTTTTAAAAGAAAGCAGTGGCAGCAGCTTTTCGGGCATAGTTTTCAGTCGGTTGATACTGATACCGCGATAAGGCTGATCATCAAAGAGTGACAGATATTTTTGAGTATCCGTTTTTCCCAATACCGATTCAAGCTCGGTTATGAATCCTGTTGGTAAATTCATATTTATTTTCCTTTGTGTGTATATTTTAATAAATCATGCCTATAATAGAACTGAGCGATCGGCAATGATAATGGCAAAGCAAAACTTTTAATTAAAGCTGACGATACGCTCACAAAAAAAAGAAAGAGGTATAATATCATGAGCAAGAATAAGTCATCTAAGCCGCAGGATACACAGACTCACACAACTCCGTCAGGCGATAATTGCGATCACAAAAGCGCAGAAAACTGTAAGTAATTAACAGAAATTCTGTAATCATGATTTTAAAAAACCGGCGTATTTCATTGAGGAATTCTCCGGTTTTTTCTTTATTTACGCTATTCTGACCTTGTTTAGGCTGTTCGCCACGGACCCTCAGCAGGGAGAAACCTCCCTGCACCCGATTTTTTCTGAATTTTTAATATATACCTACATGTTTATTAAATGGTAGTGTCAAGCTCAAAAATGTACGGCAGCAGATTATCAAGCCGGTATATCCTGTATTCATCCCGACTTTTCGCAATGATGATCTCAAATTCACCTTTGCAGTACTCTGCCATGAACTGACGGCACATACCACATGGATAACAAAAATCTTCCGGACCTTTCATGTCTTTTCCTCCTGCCACGGCAATTGCCGCAAATTCACGTTCTCCGGCAGTCAGAGCAGAAGAAAAGGCAGTCCTTTCAGCGCATATCCCGACAGGATAGGAGGAATTTTCACAGTTTACACCCGTATATATCATACCGCTCTTTGCAAGCAAAGCAGCTCCTACATAAAACCCGGAATAAGGCGCATATGAGTTCTTTCTGACATTCAATGCAGCTTCCGTAAGTCTGAGGATATCATCTTTGTCTATACTCATTGTTTTACTCCGTAACTATTATTGTGCCGTTAGGCGTATCCTTTATGGTTATTCCTTTTCCCTTCAATTCATCTCTTATACGATCAGCCTCTGCCCAGTTTTTATCCTTTCTTGCCTGTGTACGCAGATCTATCAGGGCCTGTATATCATCATCTATGCTTTTTTCCTTTTCGGTATAAAGCAGTCCGAGTACATCTGCAAGCTCAGTATAAAGAGAAAGCGCAGAATCGCAAAGCTCCTTTGACGGTTTAGTCTGGGGATTAAGATTGCTGTTGATATCCCTTGCAAGCTCAAACAAAGCCGATATTGCATCAGCAGTATTAAGATCATCCTCCATTGCATTAATAAAATCTTCCTTATGTGAAAGCAGCTTTGTCATAACAGTTTCTTCTCCGTCTTTCAGCGAGCCTGTACTGTTCTGAGCGAGGAACTGCAGATCCTCGCGGCAATTATAAAGCCTGTCAAGCGCCGACTGACATTGCTTGATTATGTCAATTGAATAATTGATCGGGCTTCTGTAATGTGATGAAACCATAAGATATCGGATAGGCTCATATCCGAATTCCTTTGCAACATCACGTACTGTAAAGAAATTACCGAGTGATTTGGACATTTTTTTATTATCTACATTAATATATCCGTTATGCATCCAATAATGCGCGAAAGGCACCCCGTTGCTGCACTCGCTCTGAGCAATCTCATTCTCGTGATGAGGGAATATAAGATCCTGACCTCCACAGTGAATGTCTATTGTATCTCCGAGATATCTTTTTGCCATGCACGAGCATTCAATATGCCATCCCGGTCTGCCGTTTCCCCAAGGAGATTCCCATGACGGCTCGCCCTCCTTTGCGCCCTTCCACAATGCAAAATCCATCGGGTCCTCTTTGGTTTCTCCTATCTGGATCCTTGCACCTGCCTGAAGATCTTCAAGCGGCTGATGTGAAAGCTTGCCGTATTCTTTGAACTTATTCGTACGGAAATACACGTCCCCATATTCTGTAGAATATGCATAACCTTTCTTTTCAAGCGTGCTTATCATATCAAGCATCTGAGTAATATTTTCTGTAGCCTTCGGGTGTATTGTTGCCGGGCGGACATTGAGTCCTGCGGCATCTGTCTTATATTCAGCGATATATTTTTCTGAAACTGTTTTATAATCGCTGTTTTCCTCGTTTGCTCTTTTTATTATCTTATCGTCAATATCGGTAAAATTCTGCACAAATGTAACCTTATAGCCTCTGTATTCAAGATATCTCCTGAGAATATCAAAAACACAGATCGGACGCGCATTGCCTATGTGTATATAGTTATATACAGTAGGCCCGCAGGCATATATTCTTACTTCTCCTTCATTGATTGTTTTAAGCTCCTCTTTTTTTCCTGTCATGGTATTAAGTATTTTCATCATACATTTCCTTTCTGCGGAACATCCGCTTGTTATTTATTTAATAGCTCCATGCAATTTACTGAATTCATATTCCTGCGCCGTTTTCAAATCCCTCAAAGGCCGTTTTCAGATCACGAAGCTTACTTTCAAGCTCATCAAGCTGTTTTGCGACAGGATCGGTATAATGTATCTGATCAAGACTCGTGCTTGAGCAGTCTACCTTTTCGCCGTTTACCCTTACGATTTTTGCAGGCACACCCACAGCCGTCGAATTCTCAGGCACCTCTGTCAGTACCACAGCGCCTGCGGCTATTCTCGCATTATCGCCGACCTTAAAAGGCCCCAGTACCTTCGCGCCTGAACCCACAAGAACATTATTTCCCAGCGTAGGATGACGTTTTCCCTGATCCTTACCTGTTCCTCCGAGAGTAACTCCCTGGTATATCGTGCAGTTATCTCCGATCTCAGCGGTTTCACCTATGACCACACCCATGCCGTGATCTATAAACAAACCTTTTCCTATCGTTGCGCCGGGATGGATCTCGATTCCTGTTTTATGCCTTGCTCGCTGAGAGATAAATCTTGCTATAAACTTCATATTATGTCTGAAAAACCAGTTTGCTTTACGGTATGATCGGACCGCCCTGAATCCCGAATACAGAAAATACACCTCCAGCCTGCTTCTTGCCGCCGGATCTCTTTCCATAATTGAATCCAGTTCCGATTTCAATTTCTTAAACATACGATCACCTCTATCCGATTACCAGACTATCGTGTTGCTGCGGCTGCTCTACCGGACCCTCGGCAGGTAGAAACCTCCAAGCGCCCTTTTTTCTAATGCAGCGTAATAATGTTTCATTCACACCACAGGAAACTTTAAAAATAAAAAGCAGCGCTCACTGTACATTTTACGTACAATGGGACGCTGCTGCGTGGTTCCACCCTTATTCGGCAGAAAAGTTCTGCCCTCATTACCCTGTAACGGGAGTTCCCGTATACAGCTACTTGATTTTCGCCGTATCTGCTCCGGAGCGCATTCACAAGGGCATTTTTCACCGGCTCACACCAACCGCCGGCTCTCTTAGAAAAAAACTCCCCCGCTACTTCTCTCCTTCAATGCATTATCCTATAGTTTTTTCTAATACATTATACACTATAAATCATAAAATGTTAATAGCTTTACGAAATTATTTTGCATTTTTTATGAATTCAAAATTCTGAACCATATATATTATACCTGAAATAAGCGTAAGCGCTGCCGATATCCATATTGCAATCTCTCCGATAAGCAAAAACATATTGGTGATTTTTTCAATATTGTTAAGGCTTATAAGACTAATTTTGTTTAGCTCGAGTATGTACTGAAACAGCATCACAAGCAGCACTGCCGCTATCTGACTTATCGTCTTTGCTTTGCCCCAGTTATTTGCCGCAACCACCTTACCCTTTGAGGATGCGACCAAACGGATCGCCGTCACCATAAATTCTCTGGATACGATTATTGTCAGCACAACAGCATTTGTCAATCCGAGCTGAACAAAACATGCAAGCGCTGCAAGTATCATTATCTTGTCTGCAAGCGGATCTGCAAACTTACCGAAATCAGTTATCATGTTGTGTTTTCTTGCTATTTTACCGTCAAGATGATCGGTATAAGAAGCAGCTGCAAATATCAGGAATG
>CACYDC010000014.1 GCA_902773025.1 uncultured Ruminococcus sp. | reverse complement strand
TTTCCCGATCTCTTCCAATTTGCCCAGCAGACCGAAGTCGTACAGTATGCGGTCCGCTGCTGTTCTTCTGTCAGCATGATTCATTTCAGTCAATCCCTCCCTGCGGAAGCTTTTTATCATGTTCCACTTCATTGTATCATGCGCGAAAGCGGATGTCAATTCCAATACGCATGAATAACAAATGCCGCCTTCCACCCGATGCACGGGAAGAAGGCGGCGGTTGCTTTTCAATTACAATAAGATTTCGGATCAAACGCATAGTTAATAACGATTGTCATCAATCCTTTAAGAAAATATTAACTATTCCTTGAAAAAAATGTCTAGACCTTTTTCTTCTAAAATATCTCGTATTTGTTTGCCAGGCTTCTTTTGTAACATTCCCCAAATAATCACAGCTTCCACTATGTCTCTTGCATATAGATCCTGATGCCTAGCAGCTTTTAGCAAAGAGTTAGTTTCATCCAGCGTAGCATCGATAGCAAGAGCGATATCAATAACTACATTGCGACTGGGTTTTACCTCTTTTTCAGATGGGTTTCTCAGCTTGTTGATATATGATTTGGATTGGTTGCTATTCAGTACGATCATCTGTGTAGTAAGATTCTTCTTTTGTATCAATTCATCCAGAACAATACAAAATGGTTTGGTAATCATTCCGGTAAGCATAGCGTCGTCAAAGTTCTGCGAGTGTTCCAGTTCCCTGCGGTTTTCCTCTGTTAGAAGTCCCATTGATAATATATCCTTTCCTTGATGAATTATTCATTGTTTTTTTCATTATATCATATTGCTTCTTAAAAATCAATGACAAAATAATTCAATAAATCAGAAAACGACCGAATACGACGACTTCTATTAGTCGACAATCCTGGAAAAGATAAGCTATAATACAGGTGTAATCGAGATAATGAATGAGCTTAAAAAATCGGAATTATTCGATGAGTATTTCCATGAAACAATCACTGAACCTTTCATTTCAGTTTTATCTCAATAAAAAAACGACCACTTCGAGTGGTCGAAAATCCCGGGAAAGATAAGCTATAATTTAGGTGTAATCAAGATAATGAAGGTGTTCAAAATAAGTGGAAATTATCTATGAGTATTTCCATAAAACAATCAATTAATTTTTCATTTCTCGTTATTCAAAAGCAAATAGAGGAGGTGAATAATATGTCACGTAGGTTCACTCATTACAAGGCTTTCACAGATGTTTATCAGGAAATTGCAGAAACAACGGATGAAAAAACTGCTATTACAATCTACCAATTATTCCGTGGACGACAGATTATGTTTCCTCAGAAGTTGTACAGCAAAGAGTATATTTATCATTACATTGCTAAGCACTACACCGGTAAAAACATACGTGAACTATCCCAGATGTTCAACTATTCCGACAGACGTATACGTCAGATTATCAGTGACATCCAAAATAGCAATATAAACAAATGCTAAAGGTTTTCTGAATGATTCAATCAGAATGTCAAAGTTATCACTATTCATTGTTCAAACAAATCCACTTAGTAAAATGAAATCCGTTTAAGGAAGGTGAAAAGAATGAACTTAAATTTGATTTGTACTCTCATAATTACAATTTCCACTGTTGCAGCTGACGTCATTAAGACGATGAAAGAGAAATAGAAGTAATTCATCTATCGAAAGATTATTTCGTCAGAGATACGGTTAAGAACATAAATAAGAGGAGGTGTGTGTGTTATGGAAAGTAAGATTGCTCGAATCATAGTTGCTGCTGTGATCGATATCGTGATTGCTTTTGTCGTCGGTGAATAATTGTATTCTGTGTTTTTCAAAGGAGGTGAGTATATGTCGAATAAAACCATAAAACTGATAGTCGAAGCTATCGCACAGGCTGTCATAGATATTGCTATTGAAAAGGTAAATAACAATAAGCATCACTCTAAGCACCATCATCATTCCCACTAATGGCTCGCTATTCTCAGATTGACCCGAGTTTTTTACGAAAAAAATGTAGGAGATGATCGCAAAGTCTTTCTTGTGAGCTTAAACGAGATAGTTAAGTATGTCGTCAGATCGCCCATGAAATCTTTGTTGTAGTGGCTGAAAACAGGAAGCAGAATGACTTGACAGACGGATAGTGGGTCGGTTCATTTCTTCCAGTCTGCCTTCCTGTGAAAGCCATAGCTAATTAGATTCGTAAGGTGAAGTTTCTTTGTTGTATGGTGAATAGGTTCCCTGTCAAAATAAAAATCAAACAAATAGCGGGTGAGAACTCCTCTTGTCAATAGGGGAATCGCAAAAAATAGAGAATCTTCCTCCGAAAATAGAGTCTCTTCCCGAATTTATTGAAAAAATTCCTCCCGTGCTGTATGCTTATTGATGGATGTACCGGTAC
>CACYDC010000013.1 GCA_902773025.1 uncultured Ruminococcus sp. | reverse complement strand
AGCCTCCTCAGCCATCTCATTTTTTATTTCTTCAATAGTTTCAGGGTCGTTAAGATCGTGACTGTCCGATACCTCAGATGTCTGACTGACATCTGGTGTCCGGCTGTCTTCCGAGGTCTGGCTGATGTCTGAATTCTGGCCTGCATCAGATACCTGGCTAACATCCGAATTCTGGCCTTGCGCGGAATTATTCGCCTGACTTTGAACAGGTGGCTGAACTGCCGGGGAGCTTGCAGCATTTCCTCCGGAATTGCTGCAAGCCGAAGCAGCCGCAAGTAATGCCACCGCACACATAACTGATGTAATTCTTTTGATATTAACGTTCATAACTCTCTCTCCTGTTAATTAATATATTTAAAGCTGTCTTGCTTTAAGTTCAGTTTAATTTAATACCCTAAATAACGATAATATTTTACCCGCCGTATTTCAGGCGTGAAACATATTATGAGATTCAGTTTGTATTATACATATCTGCAGCTAATTTCCCTTGGTATCTTTGCGAACCTGTCATGCCAAATATACCCTTGAACTCATCAACTGTAAGTGAGAACAAATTCTTATCAGCGTTTATCATATTTATCTGTGCATCGGACGAAAGCTCGACATTCAGCTTTACCACTCCGCTCGGCGCGCCCATCTTAGTCAGATCAAAATCATAGCCAAGCTTTATTGAATTTCCGGTGATATCCATCATACCAGAAATTATATATCCGTTCAGGTTAAGCGTAAAGGTTTTTGCAGCCTTGTTATATTCAAATGACGCTGTCACCTTCTGAGTTGAGTTGGATGCAGAACCTTCGAAAATATATCTTGTAACATCGCCGCTCACTTCTTTGTCAAGCTTTGCAGCTACATAGTCATTACCTACCGAAGCCTTCAATACAATATTCATATACGGCTTGTGCGCGAATTCGCCTGAAATCACAATAGGCTCAGCAACAGATGTATTATACGGGTTTGGTGTCATATAATTTTCAACTATGATCTCGAACTTTACAAGCTCCTTCTTTTTAGGCTCAACATAAACCCTGATTGTTGCCTTGATATTCTTGTTCACACCTGAATCAAATCCGGAAATAGCGCTGTTGAACGAATCTGTTATACCTTTTTCAACATCGGCGGAGTTGCCGAGCATACTGCTGTTGCTTCTTGCGTATATTATCATTTCGTCCCTGATATCACCCAGAAGCTTTTTGATCTCAGTATGGCCGTAGGTATATGTAATGATATCTGTCTTTACATCATCACCAAGCACATTCGTGGAACCGCTTTCAAATGTAACATTACCGTCCTCTTCAAACTTCTTTACGATCTTATCCTTAAGACCCTCAGCGCTCGAAGCAGAATTACTATCATCAGTAACAGCGCGATAGAATGTTTCAAAGCCCTCAATGAATTTTTCAAACTGCTCACTGCTTATATTGAGCACATTATCCTTTGATGGGGAGAATATTGAATTCTGAGCCTGTTCTCTGAATTTGCCGGGTTCTATAAAATACTTGCCGCTGCTGCCCATTACATCATAGGCAAAATCCATCCTTTTCGGGTCAGAATAAACCTCACACATTGCATTTCCACCCTGGAATAATCCACCGGAGTTTGTTAACAGCATAGGAACAAGCTTTCCCGCATCTAATTTATAATACACCTGTTTATTTGACTTATCAAATGACATAAGATATGACAATCCGGCATCCTGCTGCTGAATTCCCGGCAGACCTTCGGCATTGACATCAATTTTCAGAGTAGCCTTATCCTTTGTATTCTTAATGATAGACTTTAATTCGCTGCTTGTCTGGGAATTGTCGAAATATGCTTCCACACTATCGGCAACATATTCTGTCGGATGACTGACAATATAATCCCTGTCGATCTTCGCCTTTATCAGGAAAAATGAAACGACACCCAATACAGCAACAACTAATGCTACTATACCTATGACAAGAAATTTAGGGAAGGGTCTTTTTTCCTTAGGCATAGAGATAATACCCGTATCACCCGCATATGAAGGCATAGGTACGGGATTCTGGACATTATTGTTCTGATATGCCTGCAAAGGATCTGGAATAAATTGTTGATTTTCAGGAACCACATTATCAAGCTTTGTTCCGCAAGCAAGACAATAATTTTCTCCGATCTGATATTCTTTTCCGCACTTTGGACACAGCATAATATCACTCCTTATTTTTATTTATACAGTTCGGGACTGTATACCCTGTTTAATTATAATACATTTTTATAAAATTAACAATTATTTTTGCTCATATTATTTTTGTGTAAATGTACAAAATTAATATGAGCAAATCACACAACATGCATAAGGATAAGTTACATGATCATTCAATATTTTCAGGCGTATATTGTACCGTCACAAGATTGACTCTCTGATCATCGACCTTGCTCACTGTAACAGAAAGCTCCTTATAGCAAAAGCTGTCGCCGTCTGAGGGTATATCTCCTATTTGTTCGATCACCCAGCCTCCGACAGATTTGCTGTCAGAGTCGATATATTTGTCATCTTTATCTATCAGTTCGAGCAGATCATCAATATTCATATCTCCGCTGATCTCATATTTGTTTTCAGCGAGTTTTTTAAATTTCTGTTCGACCTCTTCGTCCTCGTCCCATATATCACCGACAAGCTGTTCAAGAAGATCCTCCATTGTAACAATGCCGAGGGTTCCGCCGTAATCATCCGTAACAACAGCAATATGCAGACGATTATGCTTAAAATCAGCAAGAAGCGCCGACAGCTTTTTGCTGCGGTATATGCAGTAAGCAGGCTGTATAAGCTTTGACAGGTCAGGCACTTTATTTTCAAGCAAAACCTCAAGATAATCTCTTGTATGAAGTATACCAATAATATTATCTATATTATTCTTATATACAGGGATTCTTGAAAAACGTTCTTTGACAATTACTTCTCTGATGGTATCGGGGTCACTGTCAAGATTGAGTGCAGTCATATCTACTCTTGGAGTAAGAATATCGTAGGCGGTTTTTTCATCGAATTCCAAAGCAGACTGTACCAATTCGCTTTCCTGTTCTTCGAGAACGCCCTCCTCCTCAATACTTTCAACAATGTATTTCAATTCATCCTCAGTAACACTCGGGGCAGTCTTTTTATTTTTGCGTGAGATTGCAGTTACTATATTGCTCAGTCTGAGCAGAAGAAATGTCAGCGGAGTGAAGACAGCCATAAGAAAAATAAGCGCAGGAGCAAATGCAATACAAATTTTTTCATTATTTTCTATTGCGAGATTTTTCGGAAGAACCTCTCCACAAACAAGCACTACAAGCGTCAATACTATCGTACTGACAAGAGTTCCTGCCGCGTCGCCCATAAAAGAAACAAAAAGCAGTGTTGCCAATGCAGAAGCTGCGATATTAACCACATTATTTCCCACAAGTATCGTTGACAGAGCTTTATCATAATGTTCTGCGACATACAGAGCTTTTTTAGCTTTTTTATCGCCGTTTTCAGCCTTATTTTTAATACGAATCCTGTTCACGGAAGAAAAAGCAGTTTCTGTTGATGAAAAAAAAGCCGAGCACATTACAAGAACAATAATAACTGTTGTCATCAACCATATGTTCAATTTAAATCAATTCCTTTCACACGTTCAAAGGGTCGGACAGCTGTTTTCCATAAAGCTGTCCCACCCGTTTTTTACTATTGAATATTATACTGTATCGGCTCATATTTTGCAAGGTACACGCCTGACTAATAACAAAATCTGTTTTTTTCAGTTTTTAAAATATTGTATCTTTTTTTATCCGTCTTAATTAGTATAAACACAAGTTTTTTGGCGTGCAGCCAGTGTCATATTCGCGTAGCCGCTCACTGCGTTCGCTGCAAATCAGCGTAATAATGTTGTTTCCGTGGTTGATGAATTAATAACTTATTTACGAAATTTTTTACGTAGTCAGGTGCACCGGACGGTGAAACTTTGTAACTGTCATCTTACTATGTGTTAAGCATGATTTCCATGGAAAATACTCAGCCGGGCTTGCAGCAGACAGATGTTTATGATACAATGTATTCTGGTATTCCAAGTAGAATGTGAGGTCAATTAATATAATGAACGATTCCGGAATTTATTACAGTGTTGGTGCACTTCTTTATTCACCGGCAAACAATGAAAAAATAGTTCAGGATATTGCTTGTGAGCGTTTTGGAAGACATTACTCACTTGCGCTTTGTCTTGAAGATACAATACGTGACGATAAAGTCAAGGAAGCTGAGCAAATACTTATTACATCATTTGATCGGCTTTATAAGCTCAAACAAAAACAAGACTTCTATATTCCTAAGATATTTATACGTGTACGTCAGCATGATCAGATTCCCGAACTGTATAAAGCTTTAAATTCGTCAAAAGAACTTCTCT
>CACYDC010000012.1 GCA_902773025.1 uncultured Ruminococcus sp. | reverse complement strand
TTCGCCATAAGCTTTCTTCAATTCCTCATCCGTTTCTGAAGCAATATACTTTTCCATCTGTTCCCGGCTGGCGGGATAAATCTTTATCCGCTTATTTTCAATCATAGTAAGCCCTTTCCCTTGACAATCAGCAAGCCCTTCACAACCAGGATGGCCAGACAGATAATGCCTGCATACGGCTGTCTTGTCAGAATAAATATCATAGTGCCTGCTATTGAAAACACAACGCCGGCAGCAAGCAGATAACGGCTCCATATCTGATCATCAAAACGGCTGATAATAACTCCGCAGATACCGTTAAGAACCGTCAGACCTATAACAGACGCAAATACGGCTTTGACCCAAAAGCTAAGTCCTGTTATCTCAAACAGAGGTACTGAGGTCGGAGAATCCGCTCCGTTTCCAAAGACAGGCAGCAACAGCAGCAGCGCTGTCAATACATCAAGAATACCGCATATAAGCGCTGTATATTTTCCTATTATTTCATGCTTTTCATTTTCTGCTGCTTCTATCATCTCATCCGAGCGGATAAGCTCATCTACAGATACCGAAAAATATCTTGATATCTCTTTCAGGGAATCGATATTAGGATATCCGCGTCCCGATTCCCATTTTGAAACAGCCGTTCTCGATACAAAAAGCTCCTTTGCAAGCTCCTCCTGAGTAAGTTCCCTGCCCTTTCTCAATTCCTGAAGTTTTTCGTTAAATTCCATTTTATTTCCTCTTGTCCGTCAATATTTCAGCTGAATGATAAAGCTCAAATAAACCAAAGCTCAGCAGAACCGAACCTATAATATCCGTAGCCCAATGTACTCCGGCGACCAATCTGCCAATCACCATAAACGCCGAAAACAGAACTGCAAATATGTAAACAGCATTCCTTAAAGCTTTGTTTTCACACCTGCGTTTTATTTGCAGGATGAGAGTCGGCATTACAGATAATACAAGAAGTGTTGTTGAGGACGGATATGAGGCTTCCATAACTCCGTTGATAAGTATAGGTCTGTAATTTATCGGTATCATCTCAAATATCAAATATCCGAATATCACAAGAATATAATAAACGCCTAAAAGAATGATATCGATATCTACTTTAAACAGACTCCTGCGTTTTATAAGCTGAACAAGTCCGAGAACACCGAAACACATGCATATAAATACAGGAACAAGTCCAAGCCAGTCCGTAACGTTATAGAGCCATAAATGAACACCTGTTATATTATGGAACCAGGTGTTGAACGCTGCAAAGCCTACAGCCGTTCCTTTCTGTCCTACATTCTGAACATCAACATTCAATATCATAAACGTCCATAATGCAAAAGCTGACAGCAAAATGATACCTGTCAGTAATTCTTTTCTGCCTTTCATATTTATCTGTCCTTTCGTATGCGCTTACTGCACTTCTAAAGTATCAGATAAATTCAAAAATGTAAAGAAACGCTACGTAACAATGATGATACGAAGCGTGTCAGCGTTTTATTAATTGACTTAACAGCTATTTCTTTTCACGCATATCATAATTTTTATCCTCTGACATCATTTCAAGCATTATTTTAGCAAACCGAGGATCAAACTGCGTTCCGCTGTTCTTTTCTATCTCCTGCCTTACCTTTTCCTGCGGCATAGGGTCACGATAGCTTCTGTAGCTCGTCATTGCATCATAGGCATCAGCTACAGCGATTATCCTTGCCTGTTCGGGTATCTTCTCTCCTTCTATACCGTCGGGATATCCTTTTCCGTTGAATTTCTCGTGGTGCCATCTTGCGCCTACAGCAAGCTCAGGCATTTCGGAAATATTTCCAAGTATCTTTGAGCCAAGAACAGGATGCTTCTTCATTATCTCATATTCTTCATCAGAAAGCTTTGCGGGCTTGTTTATTATTGAATCCGGTATTCCTATCTTTCCGATATCGTGAAGAAGGCTCATTATATAAATATCGTTCTGTTCTGCCTCACTGTAGCCGAAACGCTTAGCTATCTCTACGGAATAAGATGCAACTCGTCCGGAATGTCCCTTTGTATAGGTATCCTTTGCGTCTATAGTTCCTGCAAGAGTCTGTACTATATGGATAAGGAGCTGCTCCTTTTCAAGATTTTTCTTGCTTATTTCATTTTCAAGTTTGTTTCTTACCTTTCTGATATCGTCTATCTGCTGTATGACAACGAGTACCAGCAAAAACAGCAGACCTATTATCATTGGCACTTCATTGCTGTACTGCTCAAAGAAGATGAGCATAACTATCTCTATTACAGACATTATAATAAAAATAAGAAATCCTGCGGCAGTATAAGGATATTCCTTGACATAGCCTTTTTTTACATCAATTATAAGCGTTGCCAAAACAAAGAATAAAACAAATCCAAGCTCTGCATCTATGAATACAAGCGAACTCTGGAGAGACTGTACACCTGTAAAATGCAGCGTCGTCCATAGGATAAAGCTTATAAGTGAAATTATCAATAAGACTGTGTAGCATATACTGTATCTCTTGTCCTGTATGGAATTAATGTATATCAGCAATGCAAACGGCATTATCATACAGAATAAAAAGCCGAGTATTCCGTCAACAAAATACAACCTTGTAAAAAACGGCGTTAACTGTGATACCGATAACAGCCAGCATGCAACATCAAGTATTCCTAATGCGCCGTAAAGCATATCTATAGTATGCCTTTTCCATATCCTAAGCACGAAGCCTATTATGGTAACAATAAGCGCAGCGACAAAAAGTATTACTGTCATAATAAAAGCTGCGCCGTACTTGCTGACAAGATAGATATATATACCTTCAGCCGAAGCAACAAATGTTTCGGGACATACTATAGGATTCCAGTCAGTCCTGCTCCTCTCTATCCATAACTCAGCGCCCGCATCAGACCTGTTCAGCGGAACAGTGATATAAAATTCCTTTAAAGAACCGCCGGGAATACCGGTATCCTTCACCCTGTCAAAATCATACCTTAATTTTCCGTCTATAAATATCCTGACATTGCTCCTGTTCATAAAACAAAGCATACTGTCACGCCTGATAGAGTCAGGCAGTCTTGAAATTATTATAAAATCCTCGCTGTAGGCTCTTTCATCACTATATGTTCTGCCTGTTTCAAAGCTGTTTCCCGATTCATCTCTCACAGTCCAGCTTTCAATATAATCTATTTTGTTCTCAGATACTTTTGAATTATTCTTTACTATATTTGTCAGAAGCACTCCCATTATCAGACTAAAGATAAACAGACAATAGAATATAGTCTTAAAAAATATCATATTGCTTTTTGATTTGCTTTTTGATATCCTGAAAAAACTCATTCCTCACACTCCAGACAATAATAATTGATTAAATATCAATACAAAAAGGATTTTTTTGTACATTGTAAAATAATCAATTATGATTATACATAATTAAAGATGAAATATCAATATTAAATAAATACTAATATTTCAAGCGCAAATAAAAGTTCCTGTCAGCTCAAAAACTGACGGGAACTTTTATTTATTCTTTATTTCTTATTCTATTATTGT
>CACYDC010000011.1 GCA_902773025.1 uncultured Ruminococcus sp. | reverse complement strand
GGATCGTTCAGGAATAGATGCGATCTCAGACAAAATAGTTAAAAAACTGGAAAAATACGGAATCGGAAAGAAGGATATAATAAGAATTCGTCTGACGCTTGAGGAGCAGCTTCTGAAAATATCAGAGTACTATAAGGAAAAAACAACAGTTACCCTGCGTATGGGCAAACGATTTGCTACGCCTTATGTCTATATTAGCTACGAGGGAGAGAAATTCGATCCCACCTCTCAGGAAGATGAAACGGAAATACTTTTTTCCAATCTTGGTATGACTCCGCAATGGAGTTATCACCATAATCTGAACACCCTGTATCTTAAAGCACCATACCAGACCCCCAGAAGTGAAGTTTACCTGATTGCTGCTGTTATTGCAGCAATAATCATTGGACTTCTGCGTAGTATAATTCCGGCACAGGTAATAACTGCTGTCTCGGATTATGCACTTACACCTGTTTCTGATGCATTTATGAATGTGCTTGGAGCTTTTGTAAGGTTTATGATTTTCTTTTCGGTGATTTCAGGTATATGTTCTATTGAATCCCTCTCGGATTTCAGCAAAATAGGCAAACATGTCACAGGAAGGATGATTATTCGTACATTTGTGGGAACGGGTTTAAGTCTGCTTATTGCACTTCCTTTTCATCACTTTGTACAGGGAGAGATAAAGGAAACTACATCACAGACAGGAAGAATAATAGAACTGATTTTTTCAATTTTTCCCAAAGATCTGATCACACCATTTATAGAAGGCAATACCCTGCAGATAATCTTTTTAGCCGTAATGATAGGAAGTGTAATGCTTATCTTAGGTGAAAAGATCATTATGGTCAAAAAGCTGATAAATGATCTTTCTGTTTTGTTCTCAGACATAATCAGTATAGTCTGCAAACTTCTTCCACTCTATATCTTCACTTCATTATTGTTATTGATGTGGAAAAACGGAGGCGAATTATTTATTCAGCTATGGAAGCCAATTGTTTTATGTCTTATGATATGCTGCTTCTATCTGACAGTAAAGATCATTTATGTCTGCATCAGATTCAGGATCAGTCCGATACATTTCCTGTCAGCGATAAAGGGTACAGTTTTACTTGGTCTTGTTACTGCATCATCCTCGGCAACTCTTAATGATGTATTAAAGACAAATGAAAAAAAGCTCGGCATTTCTCAAAAGCTGAATCGTATTGGTGTTCCTTTTGCAAATTTACTTATCCGTTCTGTAGTAGGTGTTTCGTTTGTTTTGATTATATATTATATGGCGGAATACTATTCTGTTCCGGTTAATATAGGCTGGTTTATAACCGCCTGGGTGATGTGTTCGGTGCTAAGTATCGCTGCTCCGCCTGTATCCGGAGGAATGCTTGTAGTGACAGGTATGCTTATGATGCAGCTCGGTATTCCTGTTGACGGACTTGCAGTTGCGGGATTACTTGGAATTGTTACTGATTTCATTTGTACAGCATCAATAACAGGATTGATGCATTGTGAGCTTCTGATAGATTCTGACAATCTGGATATGCTTGATAAAAGCAAGCTTGCTTCATTAAGAAAAAAGAGGTGATATTATGGCTGAGAAAAAAATATTCCGTTTTAAGGTTAATGCGGAGGTAAATGAGTTACAGCGTGTGCTGGATTTTGTGGAGAACTGTATGAGTGGGATTGAATTTCCTCCCAAAGCAATGATGCAGATAAATGTTTCGGTGGAGGAAATATTCGTCAATATTGCGCATTATGCTTATTCCGACAAGATCGGGGAGGCTGTTATCGAGGTGGAAATAGATGACGAACCTAAAACGATAACTATAACCTTTATAGATAGAGGTGTAAAATACGATCCTCTCGCAAAGCCCGACCCGGATGTAACACTTTCGGCAAAGAACAGAAAGATCGGCGGTCTTGGCATATTTATGACTAAAAAGTTTATGGATGAATTGTCGTATGAATATCGTGACGGGCAGAATGTTTTTGCTATGAAAAAGAAATTATAATACAAGGTGGAATTATAAAATGATAAAAAGAGTCCTTGCCTTAATTGGTATGCTGACAATAGTCTCTGCCATTTTTCTATCAGGCTGTTCCCAAAGCGGAGCTGAAACAGGAACAGAATCATCAAAGGAAACAGTGACAGAAACCATCGGCATTATCGGTGCGATGGATGTAGAGGTCACATCCCTGAAGGAATCGGCGGAAAT
>CACYDC010000010.1 GCA_902773025.1 uncultured Ruminococcus sp. | reverse complement strand
GCTCTGTTGCAATTGTCAATATCAAGTCCGCTTACAAATACGTGTCCGTCTTCTTCAATGTCAATCTTTACATCACATTCTGCACAGATCTTCTGAATAACTTTTCCGCCTGAACCAATAACCTCACGTATCTTATCAATCGGAATAGATGTTGAAAGCATTTTCGGCGCATATTTTGAAAGCTCTTTTCTCGGCTCGGGAATTGCCTTGAGCATAACCTCGTCAAGAATATAATCTCTTGCCTTATGTGTCTTATAAAGCGCTTCCTTGACCATATCAGGCGTAAGACCGCTGATCTTAAGATCCATCTGAATAGCTGTGATACCCTCGTGAGTACCGGCTACCTTGAAGTCCATATCGCCAAAGAAATCCTCAAGACCCTGAATATCTACCATTGTCATCCAACGGTCGCCTTCTGTTATAAGACCGCATGAAATACCCGCTACAGGCGCTTTAATCGGAACACCTGCATCCATAAGTGACAATGTGCTTCCGCAGATGGAACCCTGTGAGGTCGAACCGTTTGATGAAAGTATTTCGGATACAAGACGAATCGTATACGGAAATTCTTCTACAGATGGTATTACCGGCACAAGCGCTCTTTCTGCCAATGCGCCGTGACCGATCTCTCTTCTTCCGGGGCCTCTTGACGGCTTTGTTTCGCCTACTGAATATGACGGGAAGTTATAGTGATGAATATATCTTTTGGTTGTCTGGTCGTCAATGCCGTCCATTATCTGCTGATCGCTCACAGGACCAAGTGTTGTTATTGTGAGCACCTGAGTCTGACCTCTTGTGAAAAGACCGGATCCGTGTACTCTCGGAAGTACACCAACCTCAGATGCAAGCGGACGCATCTGATCCATTTTTCTTCCGTCTACACGCTTCTGCTCATCAAGGAGCCAACGTCTTACAATGAATTTCTGTGTCTTATAAAGACATTCGTCGATCTTTGCTTCCTGTTCAGGATAGATCTCATCGAATTTCTCGTGTACCTTTTCATATATGGGTTTGAGTCTTTCTTCACGGACATTTTTATCATCAGTATCAAGCGCGGCCTTGATATCCTCCATTGAAAACTCCTTGATCGCCTCAAACATATCATGATCCGGCTCGTTGCTCGGATATGTGAATTTTGGCTTACCGATCTCTGCCTGTATTCCCTTTATGAATTCTATGATACTCTGGTTAGCCTCATGACCTGCCATTATACCGTTATACATTACATCATCCGGAACTATATCTGCTCCTGCTTCGATCATTGCAATTCTGCTGTCTGTAGATGCTACTGTAACAGCCATCTTTGATTTTTCTCTCTGTTCCTTATCCGGATTAATGACGAACTCTCCGTCAACAAGTCCGACAGATACCGCTGAAATAGGTCCGTTCCACGGAACATCAGAAATACTGAGCGCCACTGATGTACCGACCATTGCTGCGATCTCAGGCAGACAATCCGGGTCGTATGCCATTACTGTACATACTATAGATACATCGTTTCTCATATCCTTCGGGAAAAGCGGACGTATCGGTCTGTCTATCACACGAGATACGAGAATTGCCTTTTCAGACGGCCGTCCTTCTCTTTTGCCATATGCGCCGGGAATTTTTCCAAGCGCGTACTGCTTTTCTTCATAGTCTACTGAGAGCGGGAAGAAATCCACACCCTCTCTCGGCTTTGCCGAAGCTGTAACCGCAATGTGAAGCACTGTTTCTCCGTAATGTACAAAGCAGGCTCCGTTTGCAAGCTGAGTTGTCTTTCCTGTTTCAATAACAAGCGGTCTGCCTGCAAATTCTGTTTCAAATCTTCTGTAGTTTTCAAACATGATCTTTCCTCCATTTCATATTTTCAGAAAACAACCGAAAGAGGTTTTTTAATGCATAATTCATAATGCATAATGCATAATTCATACCATGACCACGATAATACATCCATTATACACTTTGCATTATGAATTATGATCTGCACGAATACAAACCGCTTTTCAATGTTTTCTGATTTAATTTTCTTTTAAAGAACTGAAACAAGGCAGTCTGATGACAGACTGCCCCGAAACAATTATTTACGGATACCGAGTCTTGCGATGATTGAACGATAGCGCTCAATGTCAACCTTGATAAGGTAATTGAGAAGGCTTCTTCTCTGACCGATCATTTTGAAAAGACCTCTTCTTGAATGATGATCCTTTTTGTGAGTCTTAAGATGCTCAGTAAGGTCTGCGATCCTTTTTGTAAGAATAGCGATCTGAACCTCGGGTGAACCTGTGTCGCCCTCATGAGTAGCATACTCTTTGATAATAGCGTCCTTTTCTTCCTTAAGCATTGTGTTATCCACCTTTACTATAAATATTTGCCTCTGCCCACTGCCGTATTACGGCACAATCTCAGTCACGGGCCTGTGGATTCCCTATAAAAGGGCTTTTCCCCACAACCGGGAACGGGCTCAACGAATAAGATTATAACATATTATTACCTTCTTGTAAAGTTTTTTTTATAATTTGTTTTTTAAAGATTGTAAATAATTGTGCCATAATATACAATAATATATTATAATTAATTCGCAGACAGCGCTTTTGCTCACTACAATATAACAAAACCATGATAAGGGAGAGGATTATGTTATGAAATGGCTGAAGCATCTTGAAACGATCAATCATCATAAAATTCTCGTAATGCAGCTTTGCTTCAAAGTGGGATTATACAAGCAGGGGCTGCTGCATGATCTGTCAAAATATACTCCTGTTGAATTTCTTGTAGGCGCAAAATACTATCAGGGTACGAGAAGCCCCAACAGTAAAGAACGTGAACAGCGCGGCTACAGCAGCGCATGGCTGCATCACAAAGGACGCAACAAGCACCATCCCGAATACTGGATAGATTACGGACTGACTGAAAATGAAACCATGATAGGCATGAAAATGCCGCTGAAATACGTTATTGAAATGTTCTGTGACAGAGTTGCCGCCTGCAAAAACTATAAGGGTGAAAACTATACCGATGCTGACGCATATAACTATTATATGAAATCAAAATCTCACTATATTATTCATCCCGATACTCAGGCTTTGCTGGAAAAGCTGCTTGTTATGCTAAGGGATCACGGTGAAAGAATTACGCTTAATTACATCAGGTACAAAATCCTCAAGCATAAGGACACATATCCATATTAATTAAAAGCTTTACGGTTATACAATGTGTAAATGTTGAAAACTCTGTTTAAAAGTTGGGAAATCTGGGTTGATAACTGTGGAAAACTCAGTTGAAAAGTTGAATTAATCAGCTTTTTAACACTGTTGATTATGTTAATCTGCTTTCAACAATGACGATTTTGTAATAATCTGGATTAATAATTAACAATTTGTATTATTTTGATTGTCAAGTGTTATTTTACATGAATTAAATAATTATTTTAGTATTTATTTACAATGCTGTAACTTTTTGTCATCAAACTGTTAACACTTGAAAAAGAGGTACTGATAATGAGCATTAATAAAACGGAGCGCAAAATCAAAACAGCGCAGATAATAGAATACCTTCTGAGAACAACTATAATTATTTTTTCCGGTATAATGGTATTGTGGTATTTTTCTTCCGGATTTATTGGTTTTGGCAGTGTAACAGGCACTGTTTTCTTCACTTTTCTGATTGGTGCAGCTGTCTTTTTTAATTCAATTAAAAAAATAGCCTGCATGCTAAAACATACTAAAGGGGGAAGCATTTTGTTATATTCTATTATTACACTTTTTGCTCTGTTTATGATATACATAATAACTATTTTGTGTCTTATTATACACGGTTCAGACAAGACACCGGAAAAAGATGCTACTATTATTGTACTCGGATGCCAGGTACGGGGAGAAGAACCAAGCCAGACTTTAAAAGCAAGACTTGATACTGCATACGACTATATGATAAAAAAACCATCAGCAAAAGCCATTCTTTCAGGAGGAAAGGGAAGCAACGAAAATCTTAGCGAAGCGGATTGTATGTACAAATATCTGACTCAAAAAGGAATAGCCAAAGAACGTCTTTTCGTTGAAAATAAATCGACTACCACAGACGAGAACATACTTTTTTCAAAGAAGATTATAGAACAGAACGGTCTTAACACTGATATTGCGATAATAACAGACTGGTATCATGAGTATCGGGCTTCTGTCATTGCCTCTAAGCACGGCTTAAGATCAGGTTCGATACCTGCGCCAACGGCAGGACATCTTACTGCCCATCTTGTCACGAGAGAAATTTTTGCGGTCGGCTATAATTTATTTAAATAAAAAAACGGCGGAACGATATCATCCTCGTTCTGCCGTCTTTATGTTTACGTTATCATTCTCCGAACAATGTCTGTCTTGCTTCAATCAGACTTCCGCTCATAATTTTGTATTTTGCAAGCAGTTCACCCTTTATCTCAGGAGAAATGTTTGTATGTAGATAAAGCGAATCTATTCCTGCATCATATGCACCCTTTATATCGCTTATATAATCATTTCCTATCATAATTGATTCTTTAGGATCAAGCCCAAACTTATCCAAAAGCTTTTTAAAGAACATGATATCGGGTTTAGCACATCCTTCATCTGATGAAATAAAGATATCATCAAATTTATCATAGAGTCCAAGCATTCTGATTTCCGGTTCTGTAAAACTCCTCTGCGCATTAGACAACAGAAAAATCTTTCCTCCATGACTTCTTATTGCTGCAAACAATTCCTCCACACCATCATAAAGCTTTATATATCTAATTGACAGAGCTCGGAACACCCTGCCCGTATAAGCTGCCATTTCACTACTGCACTGTACACCCTTCTCATTATAAAGTCGTGTAAAAACATTATCAATAAACGGTTCAGGATTAGTTGTATATTTATCCTTTGGCAATGCTGCAATTTCATCAAGCAGATATGCATCATATGTTTTTTTTAATTCCTTACTGGAATAGTTTGCACCGCTCAATGAATATATCATAGCCATATTCTTCCAAAGGCTTGCCTTCCATTCATTCGTATTAATATCAACAATAGTTCCGTAAAGATCAAAAATATAATTTTTATACATAATGCTCTCCCATAATCAGTTTACTTATTTCTATTTTAATATATATTTCCCGGTAATGCAAGAACAAAATCTATGTTTTTCTTCTTATTTTTCTTCCGGACAACATTGCTCAGCAGAAGCGCCGGTCAAGCTATAATGATATTCTATAAAAAAGAGGATGAGCTTTTGCCCACCACATGCTTGTACTATCTTATTTTCACTGCTTTTTAAAAAACGAAGGAGTATTATTAAAATGGTTCTTTTACTAAACATCAAAATTGTACTTGACTTGGGTACACATTAATGACACAAATTCTACTGAAAACTGAAGACTTAAAACTTAAATATAAATAATACAAAGCAAAAATCCTGACACGACGTGTCAGGATTTTTGCTTTGGTGGACCAACAGGGACTCGAACCCCGGACCAACCGGTTATGAGCCGGTTGCTCTAACCAACTGAGCTATTGGTCCATATTAGTTTGACCGCCGAATAATCGACGGTCAGACTTGGCTCCCCCAACTGGGCTCGAACCAGTGACATCATGATTAACTGTCATGCGCTCTACCGACTGAGCTATGGAGGATCATAATGTTGGCATCTTCCTATTTTCCCGGGT
>CACYDC010000009.1 GCA_902773025.1 uncultured Ruminococcus sp. | reverse complement strand
TTTTATATTTGAATTTTTTGTGTGAATACTGTTTTATAATAATGAAAAGCTAATATATAACATTACATTTTTAGGTATGTTAATATTTCTCAAATGGTGATGTGTATGAAAAAAAGTTTAAGGGCAAAATACTTTCGCAGATTAGACAGAGTAAGTGCATATACGCTTTTTGCAAATATCCCAGCGTATATTTATTTGCTTATTATCCCAATGATACAAAATTTTTTGTTTAATCCAGATGGAATATGGCAGCAGCTCGCGTCAAACGCCGTAGGACTGTTTATGGCGGCAGGTGCGGCGGCAATTTCAGCCGTGGATTATTCTCGCAGACGGTTCAGACTTACGAAACGCGGCGCTATTGTCAGTCAGGGGATATTTCTGCGTTCTGTTTACAGAGTATCATATGAAAAACTGCGCAGCGTTACATTTGTAAAAGCTCCGCTTACCAATCTGTTTTCAGCGGAAAAGATAGTTCTCGGAATATCTCCGCGTGACGGAAAAAGAGGAACACTATATATTTCATGTGAAAAAGCTGAAGATATCAAAGACGAAATGAGAATGGCTTTGGGATCAGAAAATGATGTGTATCGCGCAAAAAACAGAAAGGTGTTTTTACTTTGTGCGCTTCTTTCTAACCCTGTGACAGGTTTTCTTGCGGCTGTTCCATTCGTAAGAGGGATAGGACGCGCCGCAGGGGCGCAGGCAAGAGATGAATTGCTGAATACACTCAACTTTTCGCGTTATCTGATATACTTAGGGATTTCTCCTGTGGCTGCATTTATCGCATATTTGCTTTTTGCTTGCTACTTGTTCAGCGCAGCAGTCATGTTTTTGAGAAACGGAGATCTTTCTTGCACGTTTTACAATGGCGGTGTGATTATTCGCAAAGGTATCGTTCACGCAAGAGAAACGGTCATACCAATTCATAGAATAACGTCGCTCAGAATTACTCAAAGCGTTCTGATGAAGCCATTAAAGCTTTACAATTGCTATATTAAGATTGAAGGAAAGAGGAAAAAGAGCCTTTTTCTATGCGCCGCAGCGGCAAGTAAAGAAGAGATTGAAAAGATTAATCATATTCTTAAAAAATAAATGTTTTGTAAGGTTTTGCGGTCAAATTGATAAATTACTGTATCCATTATAGGTCTTGTAATTTTTTCCGGTTTATTATATAATATAGAATGTGAATTTGTATTCAGTCTGCTCGGATTATAAGCGCTGTAAAAAAAGCGCTTTTTCGTGCGGTATTTTGCGGTATTAATTGAAAGGGAGTATTGCATGCTTTATTCTATTCTAAACAGCGGCGGGAATATCAATTTTATGCAGATCATTATGCACATAGTTGCTGTTCTTGTTATAATTACAGTTATACTGCCGTTCCATGAGCTGGCTCATGGCTTCATCGCTTATAAGCTCGGCGACGATACAGCAAAGAAGATGGGAAGATTATCTTTTTCACCTCTTGCACATATCAACCCGATGGGCGCGATTTGTCTGCTGCTTGTAGGATTTGGCTGGGCTGAACCTGTTCCTGTAAATATGCACAGGCTTAAAAATCCTAAGCGCGATATGGCGCTTGTAGCTCTTGCAGGTCCTGCTGCTAATATTCTTGCGGCAATTGTTGGTGCGCTGCTCCATAATTTGCTTGTTGTTATTCTATACAGGTCGTTTAATGACGCAGCGTGGTTTAATGCGATAGAGTTTTTCTTTGAGTACTATATTTCGGTTAACGTAGGTCTTGCTGTTTTCAATCTTATTCCGTTGCCTCCGCTTGATGGCTCGAAAATACTGGGTGCGTTTCTGCCCGATGATATTTACGAAAAGCAGCTGATGAACGAGGGCAAACTTTCTATGATTCTTGTTGTTCTTATTATGCTGGGCGTGATAGATAATATATTGACAATTCCCGATATGTTTGTGCTCAGATTCGTTTATTTCATTGCAAGTTTACCGTTCAAGCCTTTTGTGTAGGTGGCAGCTATGGAACAGATAACATACACGCTGCCCGTGTTTGAAGGCCCACTCGATCTTTTGCTCAATCTGATCGCAAAAAACAAGCTGAATATCTATGATATTGAGATATCGCTGCTGCTGGAGCAGTACACCGAAAAAATTAAGCAAATGCAGGAGGAACAGTTGGAAATAGCTTCTGAATTCCTTGAGATGGCGTCGAGGCTTGTATATATTAAGTCAACTATGCTCCT
>CACYDC010000008.1 GCA_902773025.1 uncultured Ruminococcus sp. | reverse complement strand
GTAGGCAAGGAGATCAGAAAGATGTACTCCTGGAACGCTACTGAGGACAAGTATGCTGACTAATATTTAGGATGATATTTTTTATAAAAGACAGGGAAGGCGGAGTTTCCGTTTTCTCTGTTTTTTGTTATTCATATTTTTCCATTTACCGCATATTATGGAACAGGCAGTAATTAACGAGAAAGATAACAAAACATATCGTTGTAAGAATGATTTTTTATGTCTGTTGATTTTTCTTGGGGGAAACCCTTTTGAAAAAGGGTTATCCCCCAAACCCCTTTCCAAAAACTTTTAATTTTCGGGATTAGGGTCGGCAGATCCAAACTGTCAATGGGTAAAAACAATAATCAAAATAAGAAGGTGATGATATGAATAAAGAAAAAACTGAAAAGATGTTTGGCAGTCTTTCTCCCGAGCAGCAGAAAAATGTCAAGAATATTCTTGCTGATGAGGAGAAGACCAAGCAGATTTTAAGTACGCCCCAGGCTCAGGCATTACTGAAAAAGCTTATGGGAGAGGATAAAAATGGATGATCTGTCACAAAAAATAAACGAGATACTTGCCGACCCTTCGATGATGGAACAGATAAAAAGTCTTGGAAGCATGATGGGCATGTCCGGAAATACTGAACAGCCTGCTAAGACGATACAGCCGCAGCAGCCGTCTATGCCCGGTCTGTCACCGGAGATGATGGGAGCTGTGATGAAATTCGCACCGCTTATGTCCTCAATGAATAAGGAAGATGACAGCACGAGACTTCTGAATGCTTTGCGTCCTTTTCTGAGTGAGAAACGGCAGTCAAGACTTGACAGTTCTATAAAACTGCTCAGATTCATGAAAATAATTCCAATGCTAAAGGGAACGATAGGCGGAGGGTTGTGAAAAATTGAATAACAGTGAATTTGAACAGATGAAAAAAGAAGCAAATAAAAAAGCTAAAGAGTACAGCTCACGCTCTGTTCCCGAAAAGGAGAAATCTGACAGCACGGACGAAAAAAAAGATGTTCAAAAGCCTGCTCAAGAAGCATCTGATAAAGGTCTTTTGTCTGCATTGCTGAAGGATAAGGACAGAACAATCATTTTGGCGCTGATACTACTTCTTATGGGTGACGAGGATAATTACGAGCTGCTTATGACGCTTTTTTATTTGCTGATGTAGATGCACTTTCCCTGACGGACGGCATAGGGGAAAGTGCATATTTTCTTTTTGTATGATAATAATATAGTTAAGAATTTGTTACGAAATAAACTACAGGGGGATAAAGGCTTGAGCAGGACAATAATTATTGCAGGAGACAGTGAAGACAGCATCCTTACAAATGATATCATATCTGTATGTTCAAAAAACGGCGGTGTATTTGTGATTGACGGGGATAGGATATACCGTACCGTTTCCGAGCCTTTTTTCCGCATAATGAAGCTATCCGGAGAAAAACTCAGGATAGGGTCGGAATGTATAATTGTCGTTGGCAGAGAAGCGGCGGAAACAGATATAGAGATAGAAAGCGGAACTGACTGTATATGTATATTAGACAGTGATGACAGATCCGCAGCAGCCTTTACAAAAAAAATCGGCGCAGCAGCGGTGGGCTGTTCAATGTCCGGAACAGATACGCTTACTGTCTCAGGCTTTAATGATACTGGTGAGGCTGTTGTCACCCTTTTAAGACCGCTGAAAAACTATTGTCCCGGAGATTATGTTGTTGACAGATATGAGGAACAGGATGTATACAATATCTTAGCCTGTACAGCTGTCCTTATGCTTACCGGAAAGCTTTAAATACAGTCGTCAGTTGTAAGTTATCAGTTGTAAGTTATACAGTTGTAAGCTATAAGCCCAAAGCTTAAAGTCTTGCGAACCTGTCATCCTGAGCATACCCGTTGTCATTCCGAGCGAAGCGAGGAATCTTTTCCTCTAAAGCAGCATAGCTTTGAATAACAGGGTCGCTCCTCAGAATGACAAGTGGGGCGAACTATTGAAACAACAAAATAAGAGAAAAGTATGTGTATAGCATCATTGCACATTAGAATGACAATGAGAGGGTCTTAATGTTGTTTATAGTAATCCAAAATAATAATTGCAAAAATGCGAGTCAAGGGGCTCAGCCCCTTGCGAGGTCCAGGGCGAGAAGCCCTGTCCGCCGGAGTCATTGAAAACGGGACTTTCGGTGCGTTTATTTGATTGGGTTGCTATAATATAAAAACTCCGCTCAAACTTATGAAAAGATTTGAGCGGAACAAGTAATTGTATTTAAACGGAGATCAGTTGTAGAGGTCTGTTGACAGATAACGCTCTCCTGTGTCCGGCAGAATTACTACAATATTCTTTCCGGCATTTTCGGGACGGTTTGCAAGGACGGTTGCAGCATGAAGAGCAGCACCGCTGGAAATACCTACAAGTACGCCTTCACTGCGGGCAAACAGCTTTGAAGCGGCAAAAGCGTCTTCGTTTGATACTGTGATTATCTCATCGTATATATTTGTGTCAAGAGTATCGGGAACAAATCCGGCGCCTATACCCTGTATTTTGTGGGGACCTGCTTTTCCTTCGGAAAGAACAGGAGAGGTTTTCGGCTCTACTGCGACAACCTTGATATCCGGATTCTTTTCCTTCAGATATTTGCCTGTTCCGGAGAGAGTTCCTCCTGTTCCTACGCCGGCAACAAAAATATCTGCCTGTCCTTCGGTATCCTCCCAGATTTCAGGACCTGTTGTTTCATAATGTACCTGCGGATTTGCCGGGTTTACGAACTGACCGAGGATAACAGCGCCGTCTATTTCATCTTTAAGCTCGTCAGCCTTCTGAATCGCACCCTTCATTCCTTTTGTACCGTCCGTCAGAACTATCTCTGCGCCGTATGCCTTAAGAAGATTTCTTCTTTCCACGCTCATCGTTTCAGGCATTGTCAGTATTGCATGATAGCCCTTTGCAGCAGCTGCTGCCGCAAGACCTATACCTGTGTTGCCGCTTGTCGGTTCGATTATGGTTGCGCCGGGAGAGAGAAGACCTTTCTTTTCAGCATCTTCGATCATGTTTTTAGCTATTCTGTCCTTGACAGACCCTGCCGGGTTGAAGTATTCAAGCTTTGCAAGAATATTTGCCCCGGCATTTTTCTCCTTTGTGAATCTGTTAGCTTTGAGTATAGGCGTTCTGCCGATAAGCTCCGTAATGCTGTTAAAAATCTTTGCCATAAAAATGCACTCCTTCGTTGTATTATCTTTAGTGATTGCTGATATCATTAATACCTATCAAACATATAGGAATTACTGTATTTATAATATAACACCTTTTTATCTCTGTGTCAAGAATATTTTTAAATTTTTTTAAAATTGGCTGTAATATTTTATGCTGCTCAGGAGTTATATATACGAAAGGTCTTTCAGAGCAAACAAAAACCGAACACAAGAGCCAGTTATACCGGTGGAATGAAATATGTTTAATAAATCAGTAAAGAAAGCGTCCGCACAGGTTAACAATACAAATTCAAATAAAGAGGAAATGGTGATAAATATGAAAAGAAATAACAGCAAAAAGTCAAACAACGTTCTCAAAGCAGTATGTGTTATTGCAGCAATCGCAGCAGTCGCAGTAACAGGCACAGTAATTGCTTCAGCAAAGACGGAGTACGACACAGTAATAGTAAATGGTCAGGAGAAGCAGGCAAATTATAAGGACTACGGTATAAATACCCGTATGTGGGAGTTTACGGAGAATGACACGACATACAGCGTATTCGTACACGGTGATTATGACAGAGACAATGACAAGCTTTACATAAAGGACTGCGGCGATTACATTATTGCATCAACAGAGTCAGAACCCACACTTAATCTTTATAAGGACATTGACAAGTCTGATTTTGCAGAGTTTAAAGAGGAGAACGGCGAAAAATACCTAAACATTACAGATGATGCCGGAACCATGCGGGTATTATTCTCAGACGATGAAAAAGACGGTGAGGCTGACGGAAAGATAGTTTTTGGCGATGATGTTAAAGAAACATATACGCTTCTTCCGAATGGTGCGGTTGTCAATGCTATGAAAGAAAAGAATGTTGGGTTTAAGCATATTATTGATTCTGTAATATGATAATACATAATAAATCCCGGTTGTGCAGATGTTCTGCATTGCCGGGATTTTCTATGTGTAAAAATATAGTTGGAAGTTGGGAGTGTCGGCGCAGAGCCTGCGCACCCAAATCAGTCTTGCACTACTTCTTTGTAAAATGTAGCTTTTATGAATCGTTCCTTGCGCCAGTGAATTTACGGAAT
>CACYDC010000007.1 GCA_902773025.1 uncultured Ruminococcus sp. | reverse complement strand
ACTGATACGCAATAACACGAGAATAGTAGCAGTAGGTGAATGTGGTCTGGATTTTGACAGGATGTTCTCGACAAAGGAAAATCAGATTCGCTGTCTGGAAAAACATATAGTGCTCGCAGAAAAACTTGGAAAGCCGATGTTTTTGCATGAAAGATCAGCAGATGCAGAATTTATAAAAAGATTTAAGAATCGATATGAATTGTGCAGAAGATCAGTAGTACATTGTTTTACCGGAAATGAAAGAGTATTGGAAAAATATCTTGAAATGGGTTTCAATATCGGGATAACAGGTTGGATATGCGATGACAGGAGAAGTGCAGAATTACGGCGAGCTGTAAAGATTTTGCCGTTGGATAGGGTGCTTGTGGAAACGGATGCTCCATACCTTACACCAAAAAATGTACCCGGACTTGACAGGACAAATGTTCCAGGGAATGTAAGATATGTAGTAAGGGAGCTAGCAAAATATATGGAAAAAAGTGAAGACGAACTGACCGTCAGGGCAAAGGAAAACACAGAAAAACTATTTGGGTTAAAAAGAGAATAATTATGTACACTGAGAATGCAATACCACAACTGGTATTGCATTTTTTTTAGTCATATACAATATATAGTTTTCGGGCGTATTTTATTACTGTTAAAATACCATAAAGTTAGATATGTCTAACCTATTTTTTTATTTGTTTTGCACGATAATTCAGTAAACACTATCTTCGAGGTTGACAAATAACTGAAACAGCTATATATTTAATTTAGGGTCGCTGTATGAAATCAGATGGAATACTGATTGGTTGTTTGTATATATACGCGTATATATTGTTAAATCTTTGACAGTCGGCATATTATCATACTATAATGAGAGGGGTATCGGCTATGGATACTAAAAATTTTGAAGCATGGGAAGGTTTTGAAGGCAGACTTTGGAAGCTGGAAGTAAATACAAGAGATTTTATCCAGAAAAATTACCGACCATATGACGGAGATGAAACATTCCTTGCCGGCCCGACTGAAGCTACAAATATGCTTTGGAACAAAGTCCGGGAATATCAGAAAGCAGAAAGAGAAAACGGCGGTGTGCTTGATATGGAAACAAAGATAGTATCAGGTCTGACAGCATACGGCGCAGGATATATCGATGAAGCACATCCGGAACTTGAAAAAATAGTGGGTATACAGACAGATAAACCGCTCAAGAGAGCATTTATGCCATTCGGCGGAATAAAAATGGCAGAGCAGGCTTGTGAAACAAACGGATATACACCGGATGAGGAGCTTCATAATATTTTTAATGAATATGTAACGACACATAATCAGGGAGTATTTGACGCATATACACCGGAAATGAAGGCAGTACGACATAATAAGATAATAACAGGTCTGCCGGACACCTACGGCAGAGGCCGTATAGTAGGCGATTACAGACGAGTAGCGCTGTATGGAATAGATTACCTTATCGAACAAAAAAAGAAGGACTTCAATAACTGCGGCGACGGAACAATGACAGATGATGTTATAAGACTGCGTGAAGAAATAACAAAGCAGATACGTGCGCTGAACGGAATAAAGGAAATGGCAAAGATATACGGATGTGATATTTCCGGACCTGCAAAAACTGCAAGAGAAGCAGTTCAATGGCTGTATTTCGGATACCTTGCAGCAATTAAGACCCAGAATGGAGCAGCAATGTCGGTGGGTCGTGTGTCAACTTTCCTGGATATATATATTCAGAGAGATCTCGACAGAGGAATTCTTACAGAGGAAGAGGCGCAGGAACTTATAGATCATCTTGTAATGAAATTCAGAATAGTAAAATTTGCGCGTATTCCGTCATACAATCAGTTATTCTCAGGTGATCCTGTCTGGGCAACGCTTGAGGTAGCAGGAATAGGTGTGGACGGAAGATCAATGGTAACGAAGAATGATTATCGTTTCCTGCATACACTTGAGAATATGGGACCTTCTCCGGAACCAAACCTGACGGTACTGTATTCGTCGGCATTGCCTGAGAATTTTAAGAAATATGCTTCAAGGATATCAATTCAGACAAGCTCCGTACAATATGAAAACGATGATGTAATGAAGCCGGTATGGGGTGATGACTATTCAATTTGCTGCTGTGTGTCTGCTACTCAGACAGGTAAGGAGATGCAGTTTTTCGGCGCAAGAGCAAATCTTGCGAAGTGCCTTCTTTATGCGATAAACGGAGGTGTTGATGCAAAAACAAGAATGCAGGTTGGACCGATGATCAGACCGATAACGTCTGAATATCTTGATTATGACGAGGTTATCGAAAAGTATGAAATAATGATGGACTGGCTCGCAGGTGTATATGTGAATGCGCTGAATCTGATTCACTATATGCACGATAAGTATTTTTATGAAGCAGCCGAAATGGCGCTTATAGATACAGATGTGCGCCGGACTTTTGCAACAGGAATTGCAGGCTTTTCTCATGTGGTGGATTCACTCAGCGCGATAAAATATGCAAAAGTAAGAACTGAACGAGATACTGACGGAATAGTTTTGCATTATCATACGGAAGGAGATTTTCCGAGATACGGTAATGATGATGACCGCGCAGACGATATAGCGGTATGGCTTCTGGGAACATTTCTTGATAAAATAAAAAAGCGTCATACATACAGAAATTCCGAGCCGACAACATCAATACTTACAATCACATCAAATGTAGTATATGGAAAGGCAACATCGGATATGCCTGACGGAAGAAAGGCAGGCGAGCCTCTTTCACCTGGAGCTAATCCGAGCTACGGCGCAGAAAAGAACGGACTTCTGGCTTCATTGAATTCAGTTGCAAAGCTTCCGTATCACTGGGCGCTTGACGGAATATCCAATACACAGACGATAAACCCTGATGCCCTTGGCCATAGCGAAAAGGAAAGAATAGATAACCTTGTGCAGGTAATGGACGGATATTTTGATCAGGGAGCGCACCATCTGAATGTGAATGTGTTCGGCACAGAAAAGCTTTACGATGCGATGGAGCATCCGGAGAAGGAGGAATATGCTAACTTTACGATAAGAGTATCCGGTTATGCAGTAAAGTTCATAGACCTGACTCGTGAGCAGCAGCTTGATGTTATTTCAAGAACATGTCATAAATCTCTTTGATATTGTAAACTACAGGAGTGTGTAAGGATATTGTAAGACTGAAACCGGGGTGCATTTATGATAAACGATATTGATTACGATGTTAAAGGAAATGTACACTCACTTGAAACCTTTGGTCTGGTAGACGGTCCGGGAGTAAGATATGTAGTGTTTCTCAGCGGGTGTAACATGCGCTGCAAGTATTGTCATAATCCTGATACATGGAGTAAAAACGGAGAAGAATGGACAGCGAAAAAGCTTTTTCAGCGTGTCAGAAGATATAAGAGCTACTGGAAGAATAACGGCGGTATTACTGTGAGCGGCGGAGAACCGCTGCTTCAAAAGGAGTTTGTTACGGCATTTTTTAGCCTTGCTAAAAAAGAAGGTATCAATACAGCAATTGATACTGCCGGACAGCCCTTTTCAAAGGAAAAAAAATGGATGTCCGGATTTGAAAAGCTGATGGAAGTGACAGATCTTGTAATACTTGATCTTAAGTCTATGGATGCTGACGGACATAAGAAACTGACCGGAATGGATAACGATAATATATTGGAAATGGCAGGATGGCTTTCAGAACATGGAAAGAAAATGTGGATACGTCATGTACTTGTTCCGGGCATAACCGACAAGGAAGAAGACCTGAAAGCTATGAGGGAGTTTATTTCCACACTAAAAACTGTTGAAAAAGTAGAGATACTCCCATATCATACATTGGGACTTATGAAATGGGAAGAATTGAAGCTCAGTTATCATTTGGAAGGTGTACCGACACCGACAGCTCAGGAAATCCAAAGAGCAGAAGAACTGCTGGGTAAAGAAAGTTAAAAAGAGCACCCGTCCGGGTGCTCAATTCATTTACTAAAAAGGATCAAAAGTAAAAAGCAGAGGTGACAGATAGTGGAGGGAATAAAAGCAGCTATTTTTGATTTTGATGGAACTCTTGTAGACGCAATGTATGTATGGACAAAAGTTGATGAGGGTTTTCTGAAAAAAAGGGGTATATACGTAACGGAGGAGTATACCGATACAATACGAAGTATGTACTTTGAAACCGCAGCAGCATACACAAAGAAAAAATACGGCTTGCCTGAAAGTGTGGATGAAATAATGCGGATTTGGCTGGATATGGCACATTATGAATATGCAAATAACGTAAAAGCAAAACCGTATGCTGCTGAATATGTAAAAAAGCTTAAGGATAAGGGTGTGAAGCTTGGTATAGCAACCTCGAATAATCCGTATCTTCTGAAGCCGTGTCTAGAAAATAACGTAATGGACGGATTTTTCAACTGTATATGTTATACATCAGAGGTCGGAGTAAATAAAAGTAATCCTGATGTATATCTATATACGGCAGAAAAGCTTGGTGTCAGACCGGAAGAATGTGTAGTTTTTGAGGATATTATTGAGGGGATCAGAAGTGCCCGGTCAGTCGGAATGAAAACGGTTGGAGTATATGACAGTTCAAACGAACCTTATATAGAGTTGATCAAGTCTGAAGCGGATATATATATAGAAGACTATTCACAGGTATTATCAAACCCGCGCTGTTAGCGTAAAATTATTAAGCAGAACAACAAATAATAATTCATCTAATGCCATTTTGTAACGAATTTTATTCGTCCTTTTTCGTCGGTCTTGACGTTGGTGTAAAATAATTCCGGGAGTTTTAAAAAACATTGTCACGTGACTGATACGTTATTACGAAGTTAACTCAGCACCGCGCCAACAACTCTCAAACGCTTGCCACGCAGTGAGCGCAGCAAACTGAATCGCGAACATGACTGCCCGGGCACCGGGCCGAACACGACACCGGCGGCCACAGAAATCAATTTTCAAAATATTGCACCTTTCTTTTGTCCATTTTATTAGAATAAACACAAGTTATTTTGGAAAGGGGTCCGTGGGATAACCTTTTTTTCCAAAAAAGGTTTCCCACGGCAGGGTTTGGGACAGAGTTCCAATATTCTGAAGAAGAAAGTTGCTTTCCAAGACCGGCGGCACGCCGGTCTTGACGAAAATCAATTATGATATTATAATAGTGATACAAAATAAAGAGGTTTTCTTTAAAATACATAAAAATGAAACAATTGTTTTACTTGAACAAACAATGTCTATTGATTTGTCTTTTAAAGGATCCGTTCAGTTAGGAGTTTAGTAAATGAAAACAAGAATAGGTATTTTAGGTTACGGTAATCTTGGCAGAGGCACGGAGATCGCTGTTTCAGCAGCAGAAGACATGGAGCTTGCAGCAGTTTTCACACGCAGGGATCCTTCAACAGTAAAGATCATTACCGAAGGTGTTCCTGTAGTGAATGTCAACGATATTGAAGCATGGCAGGATAAGATCGATGTACTGGTGATCTGCGGAGGAAGCGCAACTGATCTTCCTGATCAGACACCGAAATATGCAAAGATGTTTAACGTAATTGACAGCTTTGATACGCACGCAAGAATTCCTGAGCATTTTAATAATGTAGATGCAGCAGCTAAAGAAGGCGGAAAGATAGGAATGATATCTGTAGGCTGGGATCCGGGTCTGTTTTCACTTAGCAGAGTATATGCCAATGCCATTCTTCCGGATGGAAAAGACTATACATTCTGGGGCAAAGGTGTAAGTCAGGGTCATTCTGATGCTATCCGCAGGGTAAAAGGTGTTAAGAATGCAAAACAGTATACTGTTCCGGTAGAGTCTGCACTTGAAGCTGTAAGAAAGGGTGAAAATCCCGAATTGACTACACGTCAGAAGCACCTCAGAGAGTGCTATGTAGTACTTGAAGAAGGTGCGGATGCTGCTCAGGTTGAGAAAGATATAAAGGAGATGCCAAACTATTTTGCTGACTATGATACAACGGTTCATTTCATAGGTGAAGAAGAGCTGCTCAGAGATCATGCAGGCATGGCTCACGGAGGTTTTGTTTTCAGAAGCGGCAGAACCGGTATAAATAAAGAAAATAATCATATTATCGAATATAGCCTTAAGCTTGATTCCAATCCGGAATTTACGACAAGTGTCCTTATCGCATATGCAAGAGCTGTCAAGAGAATGTACGATGAAGGGCAGACAGGTGCAAAAACTGTGCTTGATGTTCCGCCGGCATATCTTTGTTCACAAAGCGGAGAGGAACTGAGAAAGCATATGCTTTAATTACATACATATTTTTAAAAAACAAACTGCCGTAACCATACTAATAAATGGTGCGGCAGTTTGTTTATGAGAAGATCTGTAAGGTGAACTGTAATAATAATATCTGCATATGATTATATGGAGGTATGTTAATATGAATCAATGTTACAGAAAACCGGACGCAAGAGCAATAATCAACGGAGGTAAAAAATATCCTCGAATACACGGAGAGGCTGTTTTTTTTCAGACAAATTGCGCGGTTAAAATAATAGTCAAAATAAAGGGGCTGCCTGAAAATGAAACAGGATTTTACGGTTTCCATATTCATGAAGGAGAAAGATGCAGCGGCGAAAGTTTTTCTGATACCGGAGGACATTATAATCCCAATGATGAGAAACATCCCTGTCATGCAGGAGATTTGCCTCCGTTGTTGTCCTGCTCGGGTAATTCTTATATGGAAGTAAAAACTGATCGTTTCAGAGTAAAAGATGTAATTGGAAAAACGGTAATTATTCACGCAGGGACAGACGATCTTCGGACACAGCCGTCAGGAAATTCCGGAGATAAAATAGCTTGTGGAGAGATATGCCGTGAATAAAGGCAAAAGCAATGCCTATACTAAGTTTGAAGTGAAGCTAATGCCGAAAAAATGAATGAAGCGTTTTGAGATGACGCACAATAAAGAATGTAATAAACAGGCAATTGTGCCTGAGATTGAGGGAAAGGGAAAAGATGCTAAGGATCCGGTTAAACAAATAATAGCAGGTACGAAAGCACCGCAGCAGAAGGGTATATCACAGTACACCACATGAGAGTGAAAGACCTATATCATCAGTTTATAAAGTGATTGATAATGATCTTGCACGTGATAATCCCGAAAATGACATTCCGGAAGCGGATATATATGATTTATAGAAGTTTAATAAACAGATTTTGTACAAAACAGAAACACATTAGTCTGTAATTGTGCATATGATGTATTAAAGTCATGACAATAACAGCGAGCTAAGCCATGAAGTGTTCTTTGTAATAAATATAAGATATTACATCGATAGACCGCAAAGTATGTTACCTTTTTTTAAGGCGGCGGGTGTCATAAAAAGCCAACCGGGGTTTATATTTAATGATAAGCTAAAGCAAATATATTAATATTTCCGAACAATGCTAATGCGGAGTATAAGGATGATGATAAATGAATGCTTGTGAGATTACTGCTTCTATCACGGCTGTAGCAAATGCTATTGCATGTAAGATAAAAAATGACAATGAATTAGCGTTGTTGGCATCGGTACTGGTACAGCTTGGTGATACGCTTGCGACAATAACAGCTCAAAGGGCTTTGTGTGATTGTAAATGCATAACAAATAAAACAGAATAACTCTGATAAGAATTATACTCTGCCGTACATTATGATAAAAACGGCAGAGTATTACAATAAATAAATTTTTACTAAGTTTTTTTAAAATTGTATTGCATATTATTATAAATTATGTTATAATCTCAATGTTAAATGTAGGCCGGTGTGGCGAAATAGGCAGACGCAAGGGACTTAAAATCCCTCGGTAGTTAATACCGTACCGGTTCAAGTCCGGTCACCGGCACTTCAAAAAATGGCTTGAAACCTATGGTTTTGAGTCATTTTTCTTT
>CACYDC010000006.1 GCA_902773025.1 uncultured Ruminococcus sp. | reverse complement strand
GTTTTCTCTATTGACCAACCTATACTTTGTCTTTATTTCTTCACTGTTTTTAATTGGATTAGAATATATTATTGTTACATCTTCATCTGTATATTCGTATGTGAAATTAATTGTACGGTCACCGTCAACCTCCATATATCCTGTGCCGGATTTCTCAAAATGAATCGACATTTCTTCATACAACATATCTTCTTTTTTAAGATGTCCATATTCTTTTCCATCTACATACATAATATCATCTGTATAGACCCATTTGCCTATCGGATTAAAAGAAAAATCAGAACATCCGCTGAATATCAAAGATACAGCCAATATTATAACGCTAACTAATATGCTTAATACTTTTTTCATCATCAAACCTCCGTACAACACATATACACATTTTAGTATTTTTTTAACAAAAAATCAAGTACTAAAGAGAAATTTTTTCAGATATTGTAAAATTTATTGATACTTTACTAAATTAATGTTATAATACGATTGTATTAATATATAAATCAGGGTGATTATATGGAAAGTTTTAGTTTACTTTATCCCACCGGAAAAGAACCTGCATTTACTACATTGGGTGATGATACTTGCAATGATCTCTCTCTTGAATACATCTGTGACAATATAACTGAGAGCCAGTATGAACAAAATGTAATTTACAGAATGATGACTAAAGTCGAAAAAGATGCCGATGTCATCAGATACAGATGTGATATCTTTGAGGATATTCTGAAGTTCCCAAAACTTCGTGAAAAAATCAAGGAGCTGCTCGAACAGCTTGATTATCTTAAAGAACTGGAACATTCTGTAAAGGATAATACTGCCGCTCCCGTATGGCAGCTTATAAACCGGCTACAGGAGCTTGATGTATATGTAAACTGCATTAGCGGTATTAATCAGAGTCTTACCGAAAACGATATACAATCCGAAGGACTTAAACAAATGAAAGAATTTGTTGGTTCGGTTTATAACGAAAGCGGATTTGAGCATCTTTATGAGGATATCAAGGAAATCATGAATGATATTGGCCAAATCAGAAGTGTTTCTCTCGGAGTTAATCTTGATAATCGTATGCGTCCTGTAGAGGTCGGCATAGTTTCTATAAACGATACTCCTTTCAGCCGGCCGGGGCTTCTCAACAGATTCCTTGATTTTGCTTCTAAGAAAAATGAAATTCACGGCGGTACATCATTTGATGGAATGACAAAGATTCATACTGTCGGCAAGGCTGCCGGTGATGATCCTCTCATGAGTACTCTGAGCCGTGTTGTTAACGAAATGCTTGGCTCAACAGTCAAGCAATTGAAAAATAAACTGAGCAGATATGTCAACATCAGCGGTTACAGCCTTACAAAGCTTATTCCTGAATTTATTTTTTATATCCGTTGGGCTGAATATTGCAGTAAGCTTATAGAGCTTGGTATACCAATGTGCAAACCTGAGATCATTGATAGTGACAAACGTACAGTATCTGCTAAAGGTGTTTATAATCTTAAGCTTGCTATGCAGCTTCAGAAGGGTAAGAAAATTGATATTATCCGCAATGATATTGAATTCAACATGGAACATGGTATATACATTATGACTGGACCAAACAGAGGAGGTAAAACCACTTTTACTCAGGCTATTGGTATTATTTTCCTTATGGCTCAACAAGGTCTTTATGTTCCGGCGGAGTATCTCAGCATTGCTCCTGCTGACAATATATATACTCATTTCCCGGCTGATGAAAACCAGACTGTCAATCTCGGCAGACTTGGAGAAGAATCTCAAAGACTCAGTGAAATTTTTTTCGTTGCAACCAACAAAAGTCTGCTTCTTTTCAACGAATCTCTCGCAACCACATCATTCGCTGAAGGATTATATATTGCAAAGGATGTTGTACGTGCTTTAAGATTTCTCGGCGCACGAACTATTTTCAATACTCATATGCATGAGCTTGCTATGAACCTGGATGAAATGAATAAGCACGACGGCGATATGAATGTTGCAAGTCTTATTACCGGAATTCACGAAGGACAGCGTTCATATAAAGTCTTTCTTGCTCCACCGGAGGGTGTCAGCTATGCAAAGGATATTGCCCTTAAGTATGGTGTTACATTTGATCAGCTTAAAAAATCCATCTGTGACAGAACCGATTCACAAAACTAAATATTGCTTAATTCTGAAAAATCACCCCGGGTCATTTTACCGGGGTGATTTTTCAGAATCTGTCTGTTATTGGATTAATTGAACCATCGGGATGTTTAAGCTTATCTATATACTTTATCGCTGCTCCGCATCCTTTTACTACACAATCTGCCGGATCATCTGCTATAGTAACTCGTAAATCTGTTGCAACCTTGATCAGGGTGTCCATTCCAACAATCTGTGAAGCTCCGCCTGTCAACACTATACCGTCTGAATGTATATCTCCTATAAGCTCAGGAGGGGTTTCCTCCAATACATCCTGTATTTGTCTGACTATTGCTATTGCTGTATCCTTAAGCGGCTCAACCATTTCCTCCGAACGCAGATCTATCCACATCGGCATTCCTGTAATCATATTTCTTCCCTTTATCCTATAGCTTCCAGATGCCATTCCGGGTATAACACAGCCTATATTTATCTTTGCCTCTTCTGCTGTCCGCTTTCCTATCAGCATATTATACTTTTTCTTTACATATTTTATTATCTCGTCATCCATCATATTTCCCGCCTGTTTTATCGAACGGGAAACCGCTATCCCTCCGAGAGAGATAACAGCCATATCTGTCGTACCTGCACCTATATCTACTACAAATGAACCATGCGGACTGGAAATGTCCAGTCCTGCGCCTATCGCCGCTGCGACCGGTTCCTCTATAAGACATACTCTCCTGATTCCGGCACAGCTTATCGCATTGACAACAGCTCTCTTTTCTACATCTGTGATCTCGCCGGGTACACACGCTACTGCTCTCGGCATTCCTATTTTTGAAGATACGACTTTTTTCAGAAATGTCGATATCATTACCTCTACAAGCCCCAGATCAGCTATTACACCTCCGCTTATCGGATATAACGCATTATATCTATCAGATGTCCTGCCTAACATGTTATAGGCTTCTTCCCCAAGTGCTACTATCCTGTCTGTCGTAACATCCACCGTAATTACTGAGGGCTCGTCTATTACCTTTCCCTGCTTTTGTAAAAATATCCTCGTGCGTGATGTTCCGAGGTCAATTGCTATGTCTACTGCCAATTTATACACCCTTTCTTTCGTCAAGCTGCCGTTTATTGTAATACATCATTGTGTTGCTGAAAGAATATCCCTTTGCAATCGCAACTGACGCGCAGAACACTCTTTCCGCACCGCTTTCCTTCAGAAGTGCACTGCATTTTGAAAGAGTTGTCCCTGTTGTCATTACATCATCTATCAGTAATAGCTTTTTGCCTTTTATATCAGCATTATCTAAAACATGATATGTATCGTCCTTTGTAGTTATTCTCTGCTCATATGTCATTTCATGCTGTATTGCTGCGCCTGTATCACGATACAGAAGATTCTCAAACGGTTTATCAAGAAGCTTTGAAGCATATCTGGCAATTAGTTCAGATTGATTGAAGCCTCTTTTCTTCTTTCTCTCTGCGCTCATCGGCACACAGGTTATTATTTCAAAGCTCATATCTTTATAATATACGTTCCTTATTGTATTTGCCAATGCACCGGCAAGACTTTCAGAATTAAATTTCTTTCCTCTGAATTTGTATTCTATAATAGCCTTTCTTACTTCTGTGCTATACGTAAAAGGCGCAACACATATCTCACCGGTTGGTATGGGTTCTATCCTCGGTACCTTTGGGAACTTCGCTCTGCATACAAGACATTCTGTCATATCATATCTGATCGGTTTATCGCAATACGGACATTTGGGCGGAAAGAAGATTGCAAGTATTCTGTTCATTTTGCACTCCTTTCCAGGAACGCCCTGAGTCCCGAATAACGTTTAGTCTTTTTATTATTATCGACCATTCTCTTCAGTGTTGATACATTCCCAACAAGAATTATTTTTTCTTTTGCCCTTGTTACTGCTGTATAAAGCAGATTACGATAATACAACTGCGGTGCTCCGTAATGCATCGGCATTATTACTGCCCGGAATTCACTGCCCTGACTTTTATGTACCGTTGTTGCATATGCCAATTCTATATTCGCAAGAGTCTCAGAATTATATGTGACAGTTTTATCATCAAAATGTATTACTGCTGTTCCAGATGTTTTATCAATAGACAGGACTATACCTATATCACCATTATATATTCCTGTTCCTTCACTGCCGTCATCCTTTGTCCATGGAAGATCATAATTATTCTTTGTCTGCATTACCTTATCTCCGGTGCGCAAAATATACACCGGCATCCTTAATTCGCTTTTTGTTTTATCAGGAGGATTTATCACCGACTGAAGTCTTTTATTCAGTTCTGTGACACCAAGCTCGCCCTTTCTTCCGGGGCACAGCACCTGTATATCATTCATAGGATCAAAATGATATGCATTGGGCAAGCGGTTTGTATATAGGCTTACAATTATCTGAGCCGTCTTTTCCTTATCCGATTCTGCCATAAAAAAGAAATCATTATCTGTTCTTCTTATCTCGGGCATTTTTCCATGTACAATTGAATGGGCATTTGTAATTATAAGACTTTCCATTGACTGCCTGAATATTTCAGTCAGCTGAACTACAGGTATCATTCCTGAATCTATAAGATCACCCAATACATTTCCTGCGCCCACTGATGGAAGCTGATCACTGTCACCTACCATTATCAACCGGCAGCCAAACGGAAGCGCTCTGAGTACTCCCTCAAACAAAGATGCATCTACCATTGACATTTCATCCAGTATCAATGCATCACAATCAAGAAGGTTTCTTTCATTTCTTGTGAAACGAGGATGATCATCTCTGTCCCATTCTACTTCAAGCAATCTATGGATTGTCTTTGCTTCTTTTCCCGTTACTTCTGACATTCTCTGGGCCGCTCTGCCTGTGGGAGCCGCAAGCATTACCTTTATTCCGCACTGTTCATAAAGCTGTATTATTGCATTTAATGTTGTTGTTTTTCCTGTTCCCGGGCCCCCGGTCAAAATAAGCATACCACCTGATAGCGCCTCTAATATAGCCTTTCTTTGAAGCGCCGCATATTCAATATTATTTGAACGTTCAAAAATTTGCAGTGCAAGCTCACCTCCTGTAATTCTCTCAGGGGGCAATTTCATTATCATGCTGAGTCTGTCAGCACAATAAAATTCGCTTTTATAAAGCGATGGAAGAAATATAAACGTTCTGTCGTCAAGATCGTCACATACAAGTGTAGCATCATCAATCATTTCCGTCAGTACCTCAGCTATTTTTTCCGTTGGTATCCTCAGAAATTTTGATGCTGCATCAATTAATTTATCCATAGGAAGGCAGGTATGTCCGTTTCCTGAATTATATGTAATTATATATACTATTCCTGCTCTTATCCTGTATGTATCATCTATTGGTCTGCCAAGCATATCCGCTATCCTGTCCGCTTTTTCAAACGGTATATTGATAGATTCGCTGCACAGCAGATAAGGATTTTCTTCAATTATTTTAACGGCACTTTCTCCGAAGTTTTTCCATATTCGTACTGATTCTATTGCAGAAATATGATATTTCTCAAGATAAAGCATTACCTCTTTCATGCCAAATATCTTATTTATTTCCTCACTTATAGTTTTTGCCTTTTCAAGTGATATTCCTCTGATCTGGGCTAAACGTTCAGGCTGATCCTGCATAACCTCAAGGGAATTATCTCCGAATTGATCCACTATTCTTTTAGCCATTCTCGGACCTATTCCTTTTATTGCACCGGATGAAAGGTATTTTAGAATTGATGATGCTGTTGAAGGCATTTGCTGCTCATAATACTGAAAAGCAAACTGCTCGCCATAGTTGGGATTTGTTTTCCACACACCTATTAGTCTGAGATCGTCACCGATATTTACATCAGTCATTGTTCCCACAGCTGTAGCGGCAATTCCATCACAGTATAATGTCAGTACACTATATCCGTTCTGAGTATTTCTGTATATTATATCCTCGACTGAGCCGTTCAGCTCAAGCAGTTGTTCCTCCGACAAACTTTTACACCTACCTTCAAAAAACACCCTATCTTTATAGTTTACAAGTTTCTTATCAATATGTCAAGTTTAGAACAAAATAATATTGTAAAAAACAGGCACAAAAAAACCTGCAAAGCATAAGCAATGCAGGTCTTTCTATTTAATTTTTATCCTTATTCTTTTCGTCCTTGTTCTTCTTTTTCTTGCCCATGACAAGAATTATCAGGAACAGCGTACCCATCATCACGATTCCTATTGCAGTGAAAGCAATAGTTTCACCAGTTTTAATATAGTCAAAATCTGTTGGATTACCGGGAACGCTTTCTTCCTGTGAAACAAGACTCGTTTTATTATTACTGTCCTCATTGCCCCTGACGACCTCAGCATAGAATATCCACTTGAATTCCGTTTCACCGCTGATTGCAGATTTACCGCTTCTCTCACGTAGCACCGTAGTACCATGGTGGTCTACAAGTCGTTTACCTTCATCAATCAGTCCTCCGGCATCAGTACCATTCCACACAATTTCCGCCTTCAATACACGGCTCGCTCCGGGCTTATATGTACCTAGATCAAGAGAATCACTACTGATATCAGGCTCACCATCACCGCTGACATTGCCTTTGTAAATAACCTTATCATCAAGGTAAAAAGAACAATCACACTCTTTTTCCAGATCTATCTCTCCGCGCTTTGAAACAGGCTGCATTTTCATACTTATACGATAAGTAGCATCCTCACGAAGATTCATTATCTGTATCTTTTTTGAGTAGACTTCTGCCTCGTTCATATTCTCTACCACGAAGAAATACTCTCCATTTTCGCTGACACTCTGTCCGTTATCATCAAGTACAACTAGCTTTTCCGGCAAACCCTTTACTGAACCAACCTTAAGTTCATCCGCATACACCGTCATAGCAAAACTAAGACAAAAAATGAGTGCCGCCAGAAAAACAACGGGTATTAACTTTTTAGCCCGACTGTTCATTGGCGGCACCTCCTTTTAATTTTTTAAATAATTTCCAGAAGTCTAACTATATTGACAAAGATATGATTAAAAATTCTGATTAATTCTAAGCTTCATTAGCTAACACTCGACCATGTTACAGTTGCAATTTCAGCAGCTGCTGTTCCGTCACCCTTCTGTGCAACTGCCTTGCTGTCATCTGCACTCCATCCATCCTTAACAGATTCGAAGCACTCATTGCCATCATCGTCAATAGTAACCTGAATTGAATTCATATTGACACTCAGATCAAAATCAAATGCAATATATGCACTCTGCTTTGTATCTTTATCAAGTGTTACATCATCTACAAGAGTAGCAGTTGTAGAACCATCTTCTACATCATTAGTATAATAGAACGTAGCTCTCTTCGTATCATTTGTAGCCGCTACATACTGCCACTTATTAGCATCTATACCAATATTTGTAAGTCCTACATCTACGGAAATCTTTTTATTTGCATCACCAGAAGTAGCCGTAATTGTTGCATTAAGCTTTGCAGGAGCAGTAGGTGTAGCTTCCGTGTATCTCCAAGTGATCTCATCATCTTTTACAGCGGTCTGAGCGCCTGCATAAAGCTTTGCTCCAACAAGTGCTGCTGCATCTGTTATTTCACCTGTCTGGCGATCTATATACCATGTTACATCTCCTGCTGTATTAGTTACATTCTGGTATATTCCGTCAGCATAAGCTGTCTTTTCTCCGTCTGTTGTAGTCTTTGTCTTCAGAGCATAGTATGTGCCCTGATTATCCCATGTTCCATCCTCACTCGTGGAGGAAACATAATAATATCCGCTGTATTCCCAATTCTTATCGTTATTGCCGTCATCTACATCAACATTGTGACGGAATAGATACAATCCGGTTGTTGTTGGCATAAACGTAGCGGAATCAACATCGCCTGCACTATTTGATGGAGCAGTATATGTTGTACCTGACGGTGCCGCAGCAGCTGCGCCAACCTGCACAACAGAACCCTTTCTAATTTTAGTTACGGCATGGGCTGTAGTACTAGTGTATACATCTACATCCTTATCTTGATTTACTATATACTGATATTTTGCGCCAGTTGGTGCAAATGCGAGATAGCCGCCAGACTGCATTGTCTGTACTTCTGACTTTCCGTTAGTATCTTTATCCTTGCTCAACGGCTTTACAAAATAACTATCTCCACCGGAAGTAAGCTTCTTAAAACCAAGATCCTTCATCTTATCATTATCAGTGATATCTGCCGGAGCATAACTACCAACATTAGCAGCAGGACCATCTGATTCTGCAACGAGTTTAAACTCACCTTCGAGCCATACTCTTACAAATGCATCAACATTTCCAGTGTTAACAACTCCAACATTCTTGTCGATCTTCTGACCGGGCACCCAATTCTCAGGCGGTGTAAAATCTTCTGCAAGACCTACCCCATAATCTGACTTTGCGCTGAGCCTGTTGACAACTTCATCTTTGGAAGTGAACCATGCAAACGACGAGCCACCAACAATGAGAGCAGCAAGGATGCACGATGCGCCTAGTACTCTGCGGCGTCTTTTTAATTTACTTGCCATAATTCATTTCTCCTTCTTTATAAAATTTTATCTCAACGGCTCATGCCGATGAAAACATGTTTTTTCTTAATATGTAATACTTTACCCTTTATCAGACTCTGATTCATTATCCGGATTTATTCTTTTATCATCACTGTTATTTTTCACATCATCCGAAACAGAATTCTCATCCGAACGTTTATCTGATGTGTCATTATTATCTTCTTCGGAACTAACATCATCTTTCTTCTTATCATTTTCCTTATCAAATTCTTCATCCTCATCTTCATCATCCGAAAGAAGAAAATATCTTTTTAGCAAATAGAAAAATATGGGAATCATAACAGCTATCGGCACTACAAAATACCACCTGAGCTGCACAAATCTTATGACATAACCAAGTTTTGGAATACCAAACTGGACTTTTCCAATAACTCTGTTACTATCTATCAGAAAGCTATCCTCTGATTCATTAGCATCTCCTCGTGTACGAAAACACGTCACGCCGGTACCTTTATAATTCTCTATCTTTTCAGTAACTCTGTGTGTAAGATATGCCTCCCCATCCTGAGAAGGATTGAAGGTTATTACATCTCCCACACCGATATCATCATTCAAACCAAGTTTAACAAATATTATATCTCCAACTTCATAAGTCGGTGACATAGATCCTGTCAGAACAGTGTAATACCTGAAACCAAATACTGACTTTGTAGGAGAAGCATCAAACGAAAACAGTATCGCTCCGATTAATATTGCCGCTGCAAGAAGATACACAAATACCGAAAACAATATACTGAATACCTTTGCCGCAGTGGATATTTTTTCTTCAGAATCTTCATTAAGATCCGTCTGCTGATTTTCGCTGATAGCTACCACCCCTTTCAGCTAACTATTTATTCGGTCTGCACCCCAGATGAATCGTCATCTTCATCATCGACTTCACAGCTTTCATCACTGTTAAGCAGTCTGATGATAACAGAAAACAAAATCGCACAAACAACAATAATACCAGCCATAATCATACCGAACCTTGTTCGCGCAAGCATTACAGCATATCCGATAAACGGAATACCGAACTTTACCCTGCCCACAACACTACTGTATGCCACTGGTGAAGCATCCTCGGTCTTATTATTGTCCCCTTGGGTTTTAAGCAGCCGACCCTGCTTGTTGATATCTGTTATTCTATGAGTTACGACTGTATCGCTGCTAAGCGTAAAGGTTACTACATCTCCCTCACTCAGATCTTCAAATTCAACAGGTTCAACATAGAGGATTGTACCGATAGGATATGTAGGATACATACTTCCCGTCGTTACAGTATAGAGTTTAGCGCCCGAAAAAATTGAAGCGATGACACCAACCGTAATAAAAACAACCAAGCCAAACAATCCCCAGGAAATAATATTTAATATTAATTTTCCAGGTCTAACTCGATTTTTCACTATCGTGATATACACCTCACATAAATCTTTTTCAGACATTTCCTCTTTTAGTTATTCTACTATATTTATTAATAAAAGTCAATACTATTTTTCACATACAGCATTATTTTTTGAAAATAAAATATTTTTATTTAGATATATTTAATTTTCACAATTAATGCTTGATTTTATTTGTTATAATATTATAAATTATTTTAATAATTTTTTTAAAAAGGTATTGACATTTTTTCCCTGATAAGGTATAATTCTAAATGTCGTTGAGAGATAGTAAATTGAATATGCGGATGTAGCTCATCTGGTAGAGCGCAACCTTGCCAAGGTTGAGGTAGCGGGTTCGAGCCCCGTCATCCGCTCCAAAGCAAAAATCCTGACACAACTTGTCAGGATTTTTGCTTTGTATTATTCATTTTTAAGTTTTCAGTCTTAAGTCTTCATTTTAAATTAAACTGTAAACAATAAGATTGACACGCAATCTTTAGTAATTCGTGTAGCGTCCCCTGTAAAATGTATCCATAATGCAGATCTTGACATTTTGTTCAGGATCTTTTTTGTTTTATTCGTAAATCTAAATCACGGATGGAATTTTTGTCAGCAGTTCCATCATTACTACCAGTTAATTTGAGAATAGTATTGCCTACATTAATGCAGCATCGTCCGCCCTCATTTCTGAAAGCGGACGATGCTGCTATTTACTGTGAAAAATTATTTTACTTCGATATTGAACATCTTTTCAGCTGTTTTACTCTTTGAATCCTTTGCTATGATCTTTACCTGATATGTAGTTGCTGTGCCTGGAGTCAGAGTTGCTGTTGTTGCTGTACCGAATTCCGTTCCCTTTACCTTCCAGTCTGCATCACCTTTCTTACGGAAGTAGAATGCGAAGGTATACGGGCCTGTACCGCCGCTTGCTGCGCCTGTCAGTGTTACTGTCGTGTTGACCTTTACTGATGTTGCGCTTACCTTGGAATTATTTACAAGTGTCTGTTCTGCCTGACCAACATTGATCTCAAAGCTCTTTTCTGCTGTCTTGCCCTTTGAATCCTTTACTACAATCTTTACCTGATAT
>CACYDC010000005.1 GCA_902773025.1 uncultured Ruminococcus sp. | reverse complement strand
TCGATGGCAAGTCTTGCAACGTCTTTAAAGGAACTTGTTGTAGACGGTAAAATTGATGATTCACCAAAGGAAAAACCTGTTACTCAGACGCCCGGTATGCGTCCGCCTCTTTCGGTAAGGAAAGCGCCGCAGGATATCCCTGATGACAGACCGGTGCCGCCTCCACCGCCATATCCTAATCCGCTTGGCAATACAAACGGATTTGGCCAGTAAATAAAAAAATAACATGAGCAAGGATGGAATTTCGATTTCATCCTTGCTTTTTTGAGCAATATAGGATAAAATGTAGAAGGAATATTTTTTCCAATATGTAATCAGGAGAGGAAAGCTTATGTCTGAACAAAAAAAGGTAGCTGTCATTATGGGCAGCGATAGTGATTTCCCTACAGTGTCGGGAGCTGTAAAAACTCTTAATGCATATGGAGTGCCGTTTGAGGTGCATATTATGTCTGCGCACCGTACACCGGAAAAGGCTGCTGAGTTTTCATCAAAGGCAAGAGAAAACGGATTTGGTGTAATTATTGCTGCGGCAGGTAAGGCAGCTCATCTTGCAGGTGTTTTAGCAGCGCATACTACGATTCCGGTAATAGGAATACCGATTAAGTCATCGACGCTTGACGGACTCGATGCTCTGCTCGCAACTGTACAGATGCCCAAGGGAATACCTGTGGCAACTGTTGCAATAGACGGCGCAGATAATGCTGCAATTTTAGCAGTTCAGATGCTTGCACTTTCGGATGAAAGACTTGCAGCAAAGCTTGCAGAGGATAAGACAGTAATGAAAGACGGAGTAGCTGCAAAGGATGAAGCAATTCAGCAGAAAGTTCAGGAACTGATAAAGGCATAAGAATAATATGCCCGAAGCGTGTTAATAATCAATAAGGAGTATATTTATGTCTGAATTACACGATGAATGTGGTGTCTTCGGTATATATAAAAATGACAGCGATACTGATATAGTTGAGGAAACCTATCTTTCACTTTATGCTTTGCAGCACAGAGGCCAGATAGGCGCGGGTATTGCTGTTAACAATAACGGGAATATGACTCATTATAAGGATTTCGGAATGATTCCTGAGGCGCTTCCCGAAAAAGAGATTTCAAGACTCGAAAACGGAAAAATGGCGCTTGGTCATGTCAAATATTCATCCGGTGAGGCAGTGGATCACGAAAATCTTGCGCCGCTTGTAATGCGTTATATCAAGGGACAGCTTGCAATATGTATGAACGGTGCGCTGACGAATTATCATGAACTGAGAGATGATCTTAATAAGGGAGCAGCAATATTTCAGTCTAACGGCGATACGGAAATAATAGCGTATCTTATAGCAAGGGCGAGAATAAAAAGCGCAACTATAGAAGAAGCGGTGATGAACGCAGTATCACGTCTTAAGGGTGCATATGCGGTAGTAATGATGTCGCCGAGTAAGCTTATAGGGGTCAGGGATCCGATGGGTATCAGGCCATTGTGTCTGGGAAAATTTGGTGACAGCTACGTTATTACATCAGAATCATGTGTATTTGACAGTATGGGCGGAGAATTCATTCGTGATATAGCCCCTGGAGAAATGGTTGTTGTAGACGGCGAAGGACTTCACAGCTATCAATGTATGAAATCAGAGAAAACAGCATTGTGTTTGTTTGAATATGTATATTTTTCACGGCCTGACAGTATTGTTGATGGCGTGCCGGTAGCAAAGGCAAGACAGAGAGCAGGAAAGCTTCTTGCAAAACAGCATCCTGTAGATGCAGATATCGTATGTGCAGTGCCGGACTGCGGTATAGAGGCAGCTATCGGATATGCGACCGAATCCGGGATAAGATATGCAACAGGTCTTATTAAGAATATGTACATAGGCAGAGCATTTAATAACCGTAAGAAAAACTCTGAATATCTTATGAGGATAAAGCTCAATGCGCTGAAACACAGCGTTGAAGGCAAAAGCGTTATAGTGATAGATGATTCTATACTAAAGGGCAAGACAAGTAAACATATTGTAGATCTGCTCAGAAATGCAGGGGCAAGGGAGGTACATATGAGGATCGCATCTCCGATGTTCAGGAATCCTTGCTACCTGACAAGCGATACTACGCCGAAAGAGGATCTGATCGCTTCTGATAAGAGTGTGGAAGAGATCTGTAAATATATCGGCGCAGATACTCTGGGATTTTTGTCTGTAGAAAGTCTGCCGGAAATAGCAAAGGAATGTAACCTTGATTTCTGTGACGCATGCTTTACAGGGAAATATCCTGTTGATGTATCCAATACTTCACGTGAGGACAAGTATTCTCAGAAGATAAAATGATAATATGTTTAAGAACAAAAATACGGCAAAACCGTTTGGAGGTATAATATGAAAAGCTTTAGTGACAGCTATAAAGAGGCAGGCGTTGATGTTACCGCAGGTTACAGATCCGTAGAACTGATGAAGGAGCACGTAGCAAAGACAATGACAAATGGTGTTCTTTCAGGGATAGGCGGATTCGGCGGACTGTTTGAAATTGATACGACAGGAATTGATCATCCGGTATTGGTTTCCGGTACCGATGGCGTAGGAACAAAGCTGAAGATTGCTATGCTTCTTGATAAGCACGATACGATCGGTATCGATTGTGTGGCAATGTGTGTAAACGATATAATCTGCTGCGGAGCGAAACCTCAATTTTTCCTTGACTATATTGCAATAGGAAAGAATTATCCCGAAAAGGTTGCAGAAATAGTTAAGGGTGTTGCAGACGGATGCGTGCAGAGCGAGTGTGCGCTTGTCGGCGGAGAAACAGCAGAGCATCCCGGAATGATGGCAGATGATGAATATGACCTTGCAGGTTTTTCGGTAGGTGTAGTTGACAAAGACAAGATCCTTAACCCCGAAAGTCAGAAGGCCGGAGATGTTATGATCGCAATAAAGTCAAGCGGTGTACATTCAAACGGTTTCTCACTTGTACGTAAGGTCTTTGATATAAATACAAAAGAAAGAGTTGAAAAATACTACGAAGAATTGGGCGCAACTCTTGGGGAAACACTTCTTACACCGACAAGGATATATGTAAAGGCTATTATGTCACTGATAGATAGTTTAAAGGTAAAATCCATATCGCATATTACCGGCGGCGGATTCTATGAGAATATTCCGCGTTCGCTGCCAAAGGGACTTTCGGCAAAGATAAGCCGCAGCGCTGTTCAGGTTCTGCCGATTTTTGAACTTATAGCAAAGACAGGTAATATCCCGGAACGAGATATGTTCAACACATTCAATATGGGTGTTGGCATGACAGTTGTTGTTGGCCGTGAGGATGCTGAAAAAGCAGTTGGGATCCTGAAAGCAGCAGGTGAGGACGCATATATACTCGGCGAGCTTGTGGAAAGTGATGAGGGAGTTATTATTGAATAACGAGAAATATCATTACCGCACACAATGACGAATGTTATTTGTCGGTTATATCAGCTTTGCCGGTGAAAGGAAGTTATATGCAAATGAAAAATATTGTGGTGCTCGTTTCGGGAGGCGGAACAAATCTGCAGGCATTGATCGATGCGCAGGAAAACGGAAAAATACATGGAGGTAAGATCACCTGTGTGATCTCCTCAAAACCCGGTGTATATGCGCTTGAAAGGGCAAAAAATCATAGTATCCGCTCAAGAGTGATAAGCAGAAAAGAATACGGCGATGTAATAGAATACAGTAAGGCTATCCTTGAAGCATTAAATGAGGAAAAAGCTGATCTTGTGGTTTATGCCGGATTTATGACAATACTTGACGAGTTGGTTGTAAAAGCGTATCCGTATAAAATGATTAATGTACATCCGGCACTGATACCAAGCTTTTGCGGAAAAGGCTTCTACGGACTGAAGGTGCATGAGGAAGCATTGAAAAAGGGTGTAAAGCTTACGGGCGCAACTGTGCATTTTGTAACAGAGGTATGTGATGGAGGGCCGATAATACTTCAGAAAGCTGTTGAAGTAGAGAGTGACGATACTCCGGAAATACTCCAGAGAAGAGTTATGGAGCAGGCAGAATGGAAAATACTTCCGCAGGCGGTATCGCTGTTCTGTGAAGATAAGCTTGAAGTGAAAAACGATATAGTTTATATACAAAACGAGAAAGGGTGTTAATCATGGTTGAATTAAAAACAGAGATTTCGTCTACCACATATCCCGGACGCGGAATAATCATAGGGAAAAGTGAGGACGGAACAAAAGCTGTTATAGGTTACTTTATAATGGGCAGAAGCGTAAACAGCAGAAACCGTATATTTGCAGCAGAAGGTAAGGATCTTAAAACACAGGCATTTGATCCGTCACAGCTGGTTGATCCTTCGCTGATAATATATGCGCCTGTACGTACGCTTGAAAAACAAACGATTGTAACAAATGGCGATCAGACTGATACAGTCAGGGATTTTATACTCGAAGGCAAAAGCTTTGAAGATGCGCTCAGAACAAGAACCTTTGAGCCTGATCCGCCTAACTTTACACCTCGTATTTCCGGAATACTTGAATTTGCAGACGGAGATTTTTCATATAAGATGTCTATTCTGAAAAGCAATACAGGCAGGGAAGATTCGGCGCTTCGTTTCTTCTATGAATATGCACAGCCAATAGCAGGAGAGGGCCATTTTATTCACACCTATAAGTGCGATGGAAATCCGATCCCGTCTTTTGAGGGAGAACCTACTCTTGTTGATATTAATGGTGATATCGACACATTTACAAATAATGTCTGGAGTTCCTTGAATGAGGATAATAAGGTATCGCTATATACCAGATTTATTGATCTTGCAACAGGTGAATTTGAAGACAGAATAGTAAATAAAAATGTATGAGCGTTGGAATGAAGAAAGGAGATAATAAAAATGAATGAGCTTGAATTAAAATATGGCTGCAATCCTAATCAGAAGCCATCAAAGATATATATGCAGGACGGAAAAGAATTGCCTGTTACAGTGCTGAACGGCAGACCGGGCTATATCAATTTTCTTGATGCTTTCAACAGCTGGCAGCTTGTCAGTGAACTAAAGGCAGCAACAGGACTTCCGGCTGCAGCTTCATTCAAGCACGTAAGCCCGGCAGGCGCAGCAGTTGCAACCGAGCTTAGTGAAACACTCAAAAAGATATATTTTGTTGATGACCTCGAGCTTTCACCGATAGCAAGCGCGTATGCAAAAGCAAGAGGCGCAGACAGAATGTCGTCATACGGTGACTGGGTAGCGCTTTCTGATACCTGTGACAAGGAAACAGCGCTATTGCTCAAGAGAGAGGTTTCTGATGGAATTATAGCGCCGGATTATACTGAGGAAGCACTTGAAATACTCAAATCCAAACGTAAGGGAACATACAACGTAGTAAAAATCGATCCGTCATATGTACCGGATGCGATTGAGCATAAGCAGGTATACGGAATTACCTTTGAACAGGGAAGAAACGATCTCAAAATTGATGAGGAAATGCTTAAAAACATTGTTACTGAAAACAAAGAGTTTACAGATGAAGCAAAGAGAGATCTTATTATTGCTTTGATCACACTGAAATATACACAGTCCAATTCTGTTTGCTATGCAAAGGATGGTCAGGCTATTGGTGTAGGCGCAGGACAGCAGTCGAGAATACATTGCACAAGACTTGCAGGAAACAAGGCAGATATCTGGTATCTTCGTCAGAATCCGAAGGTACTCGCTCTTCCGTTCAGAGAGGATATACGCCGTCCGGACAGAGATAATACGATTGATGTATATATCTCGGATGATTATGAGGACGTACTGGCAGACGGAATCTGGGAACAGTTCTTTACCGTAAAGCCTGAGCCGCTTACAAGAGAGGAAAAGAAGGCATGGCTTGCAACTTTCAGCGGTGTTTCACTTGGTTCTGATGCGTTCTTCCCGTTCGGCGACAACATTGAAAGGGCAAAGCGCAGCGGTGTACAGTATATTGCTCAGCCGGGCGGTTCCATCCGTGATGATAATGTAATTGATACCTGCAACAAGTACGGCATGACAATGGCATTTACAGGTATACGTTTGTTCCATCATTGATCGGAGGTAGGCAGATGAAGATTCTTGTAGTTGGAAGCGGCGGACGTGAGCATACTATAATACGTAAGCTTAAGGAAAGTCCGAAGGTAGAAAAAATATTTGCTGCTCCGGGCAACGGAGGAATTTCCAGAGATGCCGAATGTGTTAATATCGGAGCGATGGACAAAGAGGGTATAGCTGTCTTTGCAAAAGAAAATGAAATAGATCTGGTGTTTGTGGCTCCTGATGATCCGCTTGCAGACGGTATGGTAGATACACTGACTGCAAATGGTATACGCGCATTCGGTCCGACCGCAAATGCTGCGATCATTGAAGGCAGTAAAGTTTTCTCAAAAAACCTTATGAAAAAATATAGTATTCCGACAGCGGATTACGAAGTATTTGATAATCCTGAGAAGGTTATGGAATATGTTGAATCAAAAGGTAAATATCCTGTTGTTATCAAGGCAGATGGTCTTGCGCTTGGTAAAGGTGTAATAATTGCTCAGAACCGTGATGAAGCTGCTGCAGCAGTAAAGGAGATCATGGAGGATAAAAAATTCGGAGATTCGGGAAATAAAGTAGTTGTTGAAGAATTTCTGACAGGACCTGAGGTTTCCGTTCTTGCATTTACTGACGGAAAATCACTTAAGCCAATGGTATCATCAAAGGATCATAAAAGAGCATATGATAATGATGAAGGTCTGAATACCGGAGGAATGGGTACAATAAGTCCGAATCCGTACTATACAGATGAAATATCAGAGATTTGCCGCAAAACGATTTTTGAGCCAACAATGGCTGCAATGAACAGTGAGGGAAGGACCTTTAAGGGCTGCTTATACTTTGGATTGATGATAACTCCGAATGGACCAAAGGTTATTGAATATAATGCGCGTTTCGGAGATCCTGAAGCACAGGTCGTTCTTCCAAGACTGAAAACAGATTTGGTAGACATTATTGAGGCTGTAATAGACGAAAGACTCGGTGAACTCGATATAGAGTGGAGTGACGAGGCAACAGCATGTGTTGTAATGGCTTCGGGCGGATATCCGCTTGCATATAAGAAGGGACTTGAAATAAGCGGTCTTGATGAGAACGGACAGGTCGGATCGGCTACAGTATATCATGCAGGAACAAAATATGAAAACGGTAAATTCCTGACTAACGGAGGACGTGTTCTCGGTATTACCGCGAGCGGAAAAACGCTTGACGAAGCTCTTGAAAAGGCGTATGCAGCAGTTGATAAAATAAGCTTTGAAGGCGCGCATTTCCGCAGGGATATAGGCAAAACAAAATAATCACAAAAACCGCAGCTTCGGCTGCGTTTTTTTATGTGCAAAGAATAAATTAACATAAAAATAATAGTACGTGCATATAATATTATATATTATACTAAATATAGTATAAAAACAATCGGTAGAGTGCCTGCGGAGGTGAAGAAATGGCTGAATTAATAGTCGGAATTGTTATCGGCGGATTTCTCGGTATAATATGTATGGCACTGTTTAATGTTTCGTCTGGATCGGACGATGTGATCGAAGAAAAACTGAAAAAGAACTTCGGCACTAAGCCGGAATAAGCAGATTTGCGATTGCTATGATAAGAAAAGTATCAGAAGAACCTGAATAGGTCCATCTGATGCTTTTTTTATTTCAACAATTAATATTATCATATTATCCTTACCTGTCAAATATATATTTACTGTAAAGACGAACAGATAAATCGAGGAGAAAAAGAAATGAAAGAACAGACAGAAAGCTTTGACAGCGCTGTAAAAATGCTTTGCGGTGAAATAGCAGCGATGCTTCTGAAAATTCCCGACAGCAAGAAACAAATGGTCCAGGAGATAAGACTCAGAAGCGGAAAACCGATAGCGCTTACCAGCGGAACAGAAACCTTATTTGTCTGCAATGACGGAAGTATTGTTTATTCAGCTGAAAGAGCTGCGATCTGCTCCAAAAAGGATATGTATGATACATTTCGTCAGATGTGCGGATATTCGGTTTACAGCAAGCAGAACGAAATACGAAACGGTTATATTACACTGATAGGAGGACATAGGGTAGGAGTATGCGGTACGGCAGATGTACGTGAAGGAATAATACATTCTGTCACGGATATAACATCAATGAATATCCGGATATCAAGACAGATACGCAATGCTGCGCAAAAACTTATGCCGTATATAACTCCCATGCGCTGCGGAATCCTTATTGCAGGAGCTCCTTCTACTGGAAAAACGACAATGCTCAGGGATATAGCATACAGACTTTCTGTAGGGAAGGAATGCAAAGTAATGAGAACCTGTGTGATTGATGAAAGAGGTGAATTATCGGGAGGCTGCAATGAAGACAGCGGTATTGATCTCGGACTGTGTGATGTGCTTAGAAATTATCCCAAGGGTGAGGGTGTACAGCAGGCTATCAGAGCACTATCTCCGCAGGTAATTATATGTGATGAGGTTGGTACAGAAGAGGATGCATTGGCAGTAGCGCAGGGCGCAAATGCGGGGGCATATATAATTGCAACAGTCCATGCATCAGGCAAGGATGAACTGCTCAGACGAAAACAAACACGTCTGCTGCTCGATACAGGCGCTTTCGGCAGGATAGTTATACTGGATTCAGCGGACAAACCATGCAGCTTTTCGGATATTGCTGAGGTATCCGACAGGAGGTATGCCGTATGAATGTACTTAAGCTTATCGGAGGAACAATAATTCTGATATGCGGTGTGCTGAGCGGAATATACTTTTCTGGCCGTTTGCAAAAACGAATAGATTTTATTATGCAATACATTTCTTTTCTGACACGTGCAGAAAGCATGATAAGCTATTGCAGCTGCGATATAAAAGAAATACTCAGCGCAGCGTATTCCATACCACTTATAAATAAGGTTACATCTCATTGTTTGTTATTACTGTCAAAAGGAGATACATTTTCTGAAGCATGGAATAAAAGTATTGATAACAAATGTTACGAAGGTTGTTTCTACAGAGAAGATGCTGAGATGATGAAAGCGTTTTCTGCGGATTTCGGAGTACTTGGGGTCAGTGAGGAAACAGAAAAACTAAGACTTCATAAGGAAATTGCGCAGCAAAGGCTATCCTATCTTATTCCTGAAGCAGAAAAGCAAAAAAAACTGTACAGGACTCTTGGAACATTCTGCGGAGCATTAGCTGCTGTATTAATGATATAGGGAGAGAAAAGACAAATGAATGTTGATTTTATATTTAAAATAGCGGCAATTGGGATTATTGTTGCTGTACTCAGTCTGGTTCTTTCCCGTTCGGGTCGGGAGGAACAGGCAATGATGACAACACTTGCGGGTTTAATTGTGGTTTTACTGATGTTAGTTGAAAAAATATCAGATTTGTTTACCACAATAGAAACCCTTTTCGGATTCTGATATGCTTGCAATTTGCGGAATTGCCGTCACAGCAGCATTAGCATCAGCTGCACTCAGAAAATACACACCCGAGATTTCTGCAGTGACTGCTCTTGCAGGCGCAGTTATTATATTTTTAACTGTACTGATGCAGATAGCGCCCTTGATAACAGAGATGCAGAACCTGACACAACAGTCCGGAATAGGAAGCGAATACGGAATAATACTGTTAAAGACATGCGGAATATGCGCAATAAGCAGGTTTACATCTGACTGCTGTAAGGATAACGGACAACAGGCGCTTGCGTCCCGTGTTGAGCTTGCTGCGAGGGTTACAATAATAATAATAGCTTTGCCGTTATTCAAAAATATTCTTGCAGCAGCTGTATCCCTTATTCCTGTAAACCAGATGATGTGAAATAATGAGGTCAATATGAAAAGAATAATAATATCAGGTTGTTTTGCAATATTATTTCTGATTATTTTTTGTTTTTCTGTAAGCGCAGTGACTGATGAAACGAAAGAAATATATGATTCTCAGCTAAAAGTAAGCGGGGCAGATAAACTATACTCATCACTACCCGAGCAGACAAGGAAAATGCTTGGTGATATCGGAATGGGTCAGCTTGATTATGAATCAGTAGGAAGCTTTGATTCATCGGTGATTTTTCAAAAAGCATTGGAATTGACAGCACAGAACGGTAAAACACCTATGAGCGCAATAGCGCTTAGTATGGGAATAATGATGATATGCGCGCTTTTTGAGGGTATGGATATATCGCCAGGCAATAAAGCACTTGGAGGGATAATATCATCAGTAGGAGCATTATGTGTATGTACAACAGTACTGATACCGCTCAGCTCACTTATTTCCCGTTCTGCCGGAATAATAAACGGAGCGGCTGGATTTACACTGATATATGTGCCTATAATGACAGGACTCCTGATATCTTCCGGTCAGCCTGCCGCTGCATCATCATATTATACAATGCTTATGGGGGCTTCACAGCTTATAACCCAGGTATGCTCAAGGCTGATAATACCATTTCTTAATGTGTTTCTTGCGCTGTCTGTAACATCATCATTGCCGTCCGGTGTAAAGATATCTTCACTTTGTGACTCGATTTTTAAAAGCATAAAATGGGTATTGACATTTATAACCGGTATATTTACAGCGGTTTTGTCTGCTCAGACGCTTGTCGCGGCTTCTATAGGAAATGTACGTACAAGAGCGCTGAAAATCACGGTTAGTTCATTTGTACCGCTTGTTGGAGGTGCTTTAAGTGATGCACTGGGAACGTTTACAGGTTGTCTGGAATTGCTAAAATCAGGAGTCGGAGTTTTTATTATTATAGCCTGTGTGATTACATTTTTGCCTGTCCTGATAGAATGTATTCTGTGGAGGATAACACTATCTGTTTTGTCCGCTGTATCTGAGATACTTGGCACCGAAAGAATAAAGCCTGTTTTTGATACTGCTTCTTCGGCTATAGCTGTACTGAATGCTGTATTGTTATGTGTTTCAGGAGTATTTGTGATATCAACGGTAATAATATTGCTGCTTGCAAAATAACGGAGGAAATATGGAAAATGTAAATTCCTGGGCTGTTTCAATAATTGTTTGTTCGGTTCTGGTTTGTATTACAGAACTATTTTCAGATGGCGGAAACCTTCATAAAACTGTCAGATTTGTTATAGGAGCATTTATACTCAGTGCATTGATATTTCCACTTAAGGATACTTTATTTGATGATTCCTTAAACATTGGCGATAATGTTTATGATAGTATCAATTATACAGATGATATTTCTGAAATGCGAAAAAAAATGCTTAAAAATGAGGTTGCTGAATTAATTGAAAGAACACTTAAAGAAAACGATATAGGTACATCATCTGTTGATGTCAGTTTAGTTACAGATAATGATTACACTATAAATGATATTTCTGCGGATGTAGTACTTGGCTCCGGATATAAGTCAAAGGCATCAAAGGCTCAGGAATTGATTACATCAAAGCTTGGACTGAGATCAACGGTAAGTTGACAGGTGAGCTGCTGTGTTGTATTTGAAAAAACTCAGGCCGTGTTGTTGCGCTCAATGTTAATAAATATAAGCTTTCACTGCAAATAGCGCAGCGAACGGTATTGCGAAATGAAAAGGAGGAACAATATGAATGAAGATCATGATAATACTGAGATAAAATCAACGCCGGAGCAAAGGAAAAAAAATATATCACAGCTTCTTGGAAGTGATAAAGCAATAAGCTTTATAGTAATACTCGGACTGATAGGGATAGTATTGATCTTTATCTCAACATATATAAGTCCTCCTCAATCAAAAGATGCTGCGGCAAAGGAAGACAGCAATCTTGCAGATTCCTCTCAGATTGAAGAATACCGAAGTATAATTTCGCAGGAGCTTGGAAATATGATCGCAAGCATGGACGGTGCAGGGAAGACGAAGGTCATGGTTACGATAAGCGGCACGGTCAGAAATGTATATGCAACAGATTTAGATACAAACGGACGGGAAACCTCAAGAAAAAACGGAGAGGATGAAAATGCAGATAAACAGAATACTGAAAAAAGATCATGCATAGTAATAAGAGGGAAGGATGGTTCAGAAAAGGCATTGACAGTAGGTCAGCTTATGCCTGAAATAAAGGGAGTTTTTATATTATGCGAAGGTGGGAATGATCAGAAGGTTGTAGAAAGGATAAAAGAGGCTGTTTCGGCAGCACTTGATATTTCACAGTCACACATATGTGTAAGCAAATTAGGCTGAGCATAAGAATACAGGGGGAATTTATATGACATTTGGTAAAAGACAGCTTGTTATAGCAGCATTAGTAGCAGCGCTTGGGGCAGCAGTATATCTTAACTGGCAGTTTTCAGGAAACGATGCTGTCGAGTTTACTGAAACGGAAACAAGCAGCAAGCAGCTCGGTCAGACAACCTATGTAAATACTGAGATAAGTACAGCTGAATTTTCATCGTCGGAAAAAGAGGAAAGCAAAAAAAAATCTGAACACGCTAAAGCAGTAAATTCTGATGATAATAGTGTTGACAGCGGTTATTTTGCATCTGAAAGAGCAAAACGCAGCCAAAGTGATGCGAAGGCAATAGAAACTCTCTCGGATATTATAGAAGCATCATCATCGAGTGAAAATGCAAAAAAAGAAGCTGTATCTGCTGCTGAAAAGCTTGCGCTAATAATAAAGGCACAAAGTGATATTGAAAGTGAAATTAAAAATAAAGGTTTTGAGGATGTATTTGTTTGTATAAATAATGATAACTGTAATGTTTCATTATATGGAGGAGAGCTTGATGATGCGTCGGCAATAGCAGTAAAGGATATTGTCAACAGACAAGCGGGAATTCCATTTGAGAAGATAACCGTTGCGCAGGTAAAATAGGAAAAAATATTAAAAAATTGTAACTCTTTATTAATAAAAAGCAACAAAAAATATTGGTATGTTTACTAATTGACCGATAAAAAACAAAACATAATAAATAATACTAATAATAAAATTTTGTTTAAAATTCCGAAATTTTTGATGAGGAGTAGTTTTTAAAGCATATTTAAAAAAAATAGTTGCAATAATTGTTAAAATATTGTAATATATTAAAGGCAAATAAAACAATCGGAGGTATTATTTTGAAAAAGTATATTAAAGGAATATCAGTGTTACTTACAGCAGCAGCATTTTTTCCCGTATGTACATTTGCAAATAATAATAATTCAACACAGGCAGCATCGTTAGCAAGTGTAAACAGTGACGTAATGTTTCTTAAACAGCATACAAGCTATACCTGCACACTTAGCGCTAATGCAATGCTTATGCGCAGGTCAGTAATGTTAAAAGGCGGCGATTGGAGTTCGGTGGATGAAGACAGCTGCAGAAGCAGCTTCTGGATTGAAGGTGTAGGGATGCCATTCACATATACTTACAGGGGCATCCATGTCGATAATGAGAGGATATATGGATCTTCGGCAAGCATACTTAAAGAATTACTTTCAGAGCATCCCGAAGGGATAGTAGCGTATGACTACGATATTCCGCATGCGGTGTTACTGACAGATTATACTGACGGAAAGTTTTATTGTGCAGATCCGGCCAGAAATACACCTTCCGGAAGAATAGAGGTATCACAGTCACTTATTGATGTAAATGACATTGAGGATTATTGGTATGTAACGGATGATCTTCCGAGACCGGGTAAATCAAATGTTAAAAATGAATCCACCATAAACACTCTGAAAACTATAGTTGGAAAAACTATAACTATAAACGGTGCAGCAAAAGGAGGAGATGGTGATCTGACATATAATTACTATTATAAGACCTCAAAGGATGCAGATTGGAATAAGATGAATGATTCCAATACCAAGACTGTACAGCTGAAACCGGAAAAAGCGGGGACATACTATTTCAGAGTTGATATTCAGGATAATTATAATACGATGAGCAAAAAGTATTTTACTGTCAATGTAAATACTGCGCCGGAGTTGAGCGTAAAACAGGATAAAACAGATGTAAAATTCGGCGAAGATATAAAGCTGACATTCGATTCGAAAAACGGTCTGGGCGGATATAAATACGATATCAGCGCTGAGAAACCAAGCGGCCAGACCGTTAAGCTAAGAAATAATTATTCACAGAACGAATATGCTTATCATCCGTGGGAAACAGGTGAATACAAGATAAAAGCTGTACTAAAGGATGCAGGCGGCAATACGGTAGCTAAAGAAATATCATTTAAGGTGAGTACGGATGAACTTGTAAATGCATCAACAGCTGAAAAAAGTGTAATAAATTACGGCGAAGATATAGTATTCAAGAATTCCGCATCAGGTGGTGTCGGAGGCTATAAATACAAATATATAGCGGTAAAACCAAGCGGAAAAGCTGTAGTACTGAGAAATTACAGTGCTTCAGCAAGCTACACTTATCATCCGTGGGAGCAGGGAAAATATACAGTCAATATTACTGCTATGGATAATGAAGGAAACGTAAATACAAAACTTGTAGTATTTACAGTAGCTGTTGCGCCGATTGAGAATAAAATTACCTCTGATAATAAAGAAATATCATATGGAAGTAATATCAGTTTTAAAAGCAGTGCGACCGGTGGATACGGCAGTTATGAGTATGAATATTATGCCACGAAACCGAGCGGACAGAAGGTAAAGCTAAGAAAATTCCTTAATTCACCCAATTATACATATTATCCCTGGGAAAAGGGTACATACATTATAGAATCACAGGCTAAAGACAGTAAAGGAAATATTGCTGTAACAGAGTACAGCTTTTTGGTAAAGTAATTAGAGATAAAAAAAGAATCACCTGAAATGCATTTGTCTTTCAGGTGATTTTTTTAAATTTATTAATATTATCAGAAATCAAACGGCTGAGATTCACCGCATCCGCAGGTGCCTACATATTTAGGCATGACCTTTCCGCAGTTCGGACATGTCCAGGTTCCGTCATTAGGTACATCCTTACGGTTCTGAACAACTTCTTCAGCCTTTCTCATAGCCTCTGCTTCCTTAGCTTTTTTGCCGAAAATGTGTTTCTTTTCAGGCTGTTTAGGAGCAGAAGTGGGAGCAGCAGGAGGCGTATCATTAAAGCGCATCGGAGCAGCAGGAGGCGCATCATTAAAGCGCATCGGAGCGGCAGGAGGCGCATCGTCAAAACGCATAGGAGCCGCAGGCGGAGCATTTTCAAAATTAAAGTCTGGTAATTCGTTTTCATCATTTGTTGTCATATCCGGAGCGGAGTCGTTAAATCTCATCGGAGAAGCCGGGGGAGTATTGTTAAAGTCAAATGATGGTTCAGGCTCAGCATTTCTTTTTCCGAAAGGCTTTGATGACTTATTGACCTGTTCTGAATCATTCTTTATGTAGTTAAGATTTGAATCAGGAGTACGGTCAATATGTTCAGTCTGAGGACTGTAGATTTCAAGTGAAGGTGAAGCATTATTGAATTCAGAAATATCTGTAATTCTTTCATCATCATCATCATCTTTGTTGTTGAGCAAAGGGCTTGGTGTAGGTTTTGTGTTAAATGATGAAGTCTGAACCGGAGCAGAAGGCTGTAAAGCAGGCGGCATATCATCAAAACCGAAAGGCTGAGGTTCGCCGCATCCGCAGGTGCCTACATACTTAGGCATGATCTT
>CACYDC010000004.1 GCA_902773025.1 uncultured Ruminococcus sp. | reverse complement strand
TCTTTGAACAGCCGAAACGCCGTGTACCGAACGGTACGCACGGTGTTGTGAGAGGACGGGGGTTAGCCACCCCCTCCTACTCGATTCCGAATGAATAATGTGGAGCTGCGGTTCGCCGCCTACGAATCAGCGGGTTGATGGTTCGGTTCCTTCACGGAGTGCAATATTTGTATGGCAGTAGGCGAGAAACTAGGGCTTCTGGCATTTTTGCCTATTTCTTAAGGTCGACAGTTTGTACAAGATATTTTTTGTACTTTGCCGGCTTCTTTTTTTGTCATTTTACAGCCGAAAAATGTAGGATTGCAAAAAAATCCCTCATCAAAAAGATGAGGGAAAAATAAAGAGTCGAGGTGACAGGACTCGAACCTGCGGCATCTTGGTCCCAAACCAAGCACTCTACCAAACTGAGTTACACCTCGACGACCTCATAATTATATTACATCAGATAAGATTTGTCAAGAAAAATCTTAAATAAAAATGCAAAAAAAAGCAATTGTGCAATATTTAATTGCCATGTGATCGTAAAGATTTATTTAGTGTTGTAACGTGACGGTAACGTAATTACGCATTTAACTCAGCATCGCGGGAACAACTCTCAAACGCTTACCGCACAGTGAGCACAGCGAACGGAATCGCGAATATGACGCCGGCAGTATGCAGGTTAGCTTTTGCAAATCAAAAGATTTAAATGGTAGTGCAGCAGGGACCCCCTGCGCTTTTTGGGGGCCTTTGGAATCCCTAAAGGGACTAACTTCGTGTCGTCCGCGGCCTTTGAAAAGGCCGGCCAAACTTTTGTGTTTTGTCACTAGATTAGTTTCTTTTTCAAATTCAGCGGGTGCCGGGGCTGCTTGCCCCTGCCGAGGGTCCGGGGCGAGCAGCCCCGGCGGGGTTTGGGGGCGCCGGGCCTTGATTTTTTAAAAAAAACATGTATAATATTAAGTGTAGAAATGAAAGAAAGGAAGAACAAAATGAAACTGATCACTAATGGAATAAAAGGTACTGCCGATATTCTTCCGTCAGACAGCTATAAATGGCAGTTTGTGGAAGATATTATGCGCGGACAGGCACAGTCATACGGCTTTAAGGAAATAAGAACACCTGTGTTTGAACATACGGAGCTTTTCAGCAGATCTGTCGGAGATACTACAGACGTTGTACAAAAGGAAATGTATACGTTCACCACAAAAGGCGGTGAATCTGTAACCCTTCGCCCGGAAGGAACTGCCGGGGCTGCAAGAGCTATGCTTGAACATGGGATATATAACGATGGCTACCCTATAAAAACATATTACCTGACTTCATGCTACCGCTATGAAAATCCTCAAAAGGGCAGACAGCGTGAATTTCATCAGTTCGGTATGGAAATTTACGGCGCTCCGTCTTTTTTTGCAGATTCAGAAGTTATCTGCGCCGCTAACTCTATTTTTGAAAGACTCGGCGTGAAAAATCTCAGGCTGGAGCTGAATTCTATCGGCTGCAAAAATTGCCGCCCGAATTATCACACAGCGCTTAAGCAGTATTTTTCGTCACACGAACAGGAACTCTGCGATACATGCCGTTCAAGACTGGAAAGAAATCCTATGAGGATACTCGACTGCAAAAGTCCTGTATGTTCTGAAATAGCAAAAAATGCGCTTGTGGTAACAGATTACCTGTGCGATGAATGTAAGGAACATTTTGAGGGAGTAAAAAGCTGCCTTACAGCCGTAGGTATAGACTTTAAGGTCAATCCAAAGATTGTGAGGGGACTGGACTACTATACACGAACGGTATTTGAATTTGTTTCGGACGATATCGGCGCTCAGGGTACTGTATGCGGCGGCGGCCGTTATGACGGCCTTATCGAGGAGCTCGGCGGCCAGCATACTCCGTCACTCGGATTCGGCATGGGTATAGAACGCCTCCTCCTTTTGCTCGACAGTCAGGGTATTCAGCTCGAACAGCCTCCGGTATGCGATATATATATCGCCGGGATCAGCGATAAAGCAAGAGTAAAAGCTTTTGAGCTTACAGAAGGAATCAGAAATTCTTCGCTTATTGCAGAGTGCGATATAGTCGGCAGAAAGCTTAAGCCTCAGATGAAATATGCGGATAAAATAGAAGCAAAATTCAGTATTGTTCTCGGTGACGATGATCTTGAAGCCAATAAGGCAAAAATCAAGAACATGGCAACGGGTACTACTAAGGAAGTTCCGCTTGATGAGCATTTTTATGATGCTTTCTACAATATATATGTTAACGGAGAAAATGATATTTATTTATCGAAAATCGGACTTAATGATGAGGAGTAATCAAAATGGCAGAATTTTTGACAGGACTTAAAAGAAGCTGCTACTGCGGTGAGCTGCGAAGCAGCAGCATTGGAGAAACAGTCACCGTATGCGGATGGACACAGCGTCAGCGTGATCTCGGCCAGCTGATCTTTATCGATCTTCGTGACAGGACAGGTATAGTACAGCTTGCTTTTGATGATAATACAGACAGAGAGATATTTGAAAAGGCTTCTGCTGTACGTTCTGAATTTGTACTTGCGGCTGTCGGAACAGTAAGAGAACGAAGCAGCAAAAACAAAGACATCCCCACAGGCGATATCGAAATAGAAGTAAAGGAACTCAGAATCCTCGGAGAATCCGAAACACCGCCGTTTGAGATCACAGACGACTGTAATACGGCTGAGCTGACACGTCTGAAATACAGATATCTTGATCTTCGCAGACCCGTTTTGCAGAATAATCTGATCATCCGCCATAAAGTAGCAAAGGTAACAAGGGATTACTTCGACGAAAACGGCTTTATCGAGCTTGAAACGCCTATGCTGATAAAATCCACTCCCGAAGGAGCAAGAGATTTTCTTGTTCCGTCGAGGATCCATAAAGGCTCGTTCTATGCCCTGCCGCAGTCACCGCAGATGTATAAACAGCTTTGCATGGTGGCTGGATTTGACAGATATATGCAGATCGCGCGCTGTTTCCGTGATGAAGACCTCCGCGCAGACAGACAGCCTGAGTTTACTCAGATAGATCTGGAAATGTCATTTGTTGACATGGAAGACGTTCTTGAAATAGGCGAGGGATATATCAGACGAGTTTTCAAAGAAGTACTTGACATCGATATCCCTGCTCCGTTCCCCAGATATACCTATAACGAGGTAATGGAACGCTTCGGTTCCGATAAACCTGATACACGATATGGTATGGAGATCTTTGATCTCACAGACAATGTCAGAGACTGCGGCTTCGGAGTATTCAAAAGCGCTGTAGAAGGCGGCGGTTCTGTCAGAGGTATTACGGCAAAGGCTTCTGTTAAAACCTATACAAGAAAGGAAATAGACAAGCTTACCGAATTTGTAAGAGGTATAGGCGCAAAGGGTCTTGCTTGGATAAGATTGACTGATGACGGTATTGCATCGAGCTTCGCAAAATTCATGACAGAAGACGAACTGCAGAACATACTCTCGACAGCAGGCGCTGAAAAGGGAGATGTTGTATTCATTGTTGCAGATGCGGATACAAACACAGTGCTTACAACACTTGGCGCTGTGCGTCAGGAGGCTGCTAAAAAGCTTGATATCATCGGTGACGGATATAATTTCCTTTGGGTCGTAAAATTCCCGTTCTTTGAATATGATAAGGAGAGCGGCGAATGGATCGCAATGCATCATCCCTTTACTTCACCCACAGACGACTGCCTTGACAAGCTCGACGGAAATAAGGGTGAGGTCTATGCAAAGGCATATGATATGGTCCTTAACGGTATTGAACTGTCAAGCGGATCTATACGTATTACAAATCCTGAGCTTCAGAAGAAAATGTTTGAAATGCTCGGCATGAGCGATGATGAAGCTTACACCAAATTCGGTTTCCTGATGGATGCATTCAAATACGGCGCGCCTCCGCACGGCGGAATGGGAATCGGTCTTGACAGACTTGTAATGCAGATGCTTAAAGCGTCTACACTGCGTGATGTAGTAGCCTTCCCGAAGGTACAGAATGCAAGCGAGCCTATGACCAATGCGCCTGCTGATGTTGACGAGCAGCAGCTTATTGATCTTGGAATAGAAGTAAAAAAACAGGAGCAGGAAGATAATGTCTGAGATCTGATGATCTGCAATATTTTACGTAATTACGCAAATACTGAATAACGAAAGGATGTTTTTTTATGAATAACGGTTATAATAACAACGGTATGTATTATGATCCCCGGCAGAATCCGTACTACCAGAACACTACAACATCACTGTCTGACTTTACAAGAAAAGTCTACGGCTGGATGTTTATCGGGCTTGCAATCACTTTTGGCATTGCGCTTGCGATCGTTATGAATCCTGAAACCGCGCTCAGCATCATGTTTGAGCATATTGAGGTTTATTATATACTTGCAGGTATCGAACTGCTGCTTGTATTTTCTCTCGGTTTCTTCGTAACAAAGCTTCCTCCGGCTGCGGCTCTGTGCATATTCTTTGCATACGCTGCTGTCAACGGTCTGACGACAGCCCCGATACTTCTGTTATACGAATTGAATACGGTTATCTGCGCATTTGCTGTTACCGCTTGTATCTTCGGCGGAATGTCGCTTTACGGCTTAGTAACCAAAAGAGATCTTTCGGGTCTTCGTCCGGTCCTGTTATTCGGACTTATCGGTCTTCTGATCTTCTCAATCATTGCCATTTTCGTAAATATGCCGATGAGTGATCTGTTTATCAGTCTGTTTGGCATTGCGCTGTTTATCGGATTCACTGCTTATGATACACAGAAGATCAAGAAATTCTATCATGCTTCGCTTGGCAACCCTGATCTTATGAAACGCGGCGCTATAGTTTCTGCATTGCAGCTTTATCTTGATTTTATCAATCTTTTCCTCTATATTCTCAGACTTTTTGCTTCAAGAAATAACTGATATCTACATCGTATCTGCGCGGCAAAAAGGTATTGTACACTTATAAGTTGAAACGCAAATTGACTCCGGCGGCACGCCGGCTACGGCAGCAGAATTATCTGCTGCCTGATTTTTTGTTATACAAAGTTATTTTTCGATTGATTTTTGAATTGTAATGCGTTAAAATAAAAATGTATATTTTTTGTAGGAGAGATGTTGATGAAGTTTTCGGAAATGAAGTACGAGCGTCCGGATTTTGATGCGGTCAGGGCTAAGGCAGAAAAGATTATTAATGACTTTGCAAGCGCAGATTCATTTAAAGAAGCTGATAAAGCGTTTTTGTGCTGGGACAGTTTTACGTCACATATCGATACAATGATGAGTCTTGCCTATACGAGAAATAGTATCGACACCACAGATGAATTTTACGAAAAAGAAGTCGAATACATTGACGAGGTATCTCCGCTTTTTGTCGAGATGGAACAAAACTTCACGAAAAAGCTTATTGATAATAAATACCGGCCGCAGCTTGAAGAAAAATACGGTTCACTTTTGTTTCTGAATGCTGAGATTTCTCTTAAATCCTTTTCTCCTGAGATTATAGCCGAAACACAGGAAACCAATAAACTTGAAACATCCTATCAGAAGCTTCTTGCATCGGCTCAGATAGAATTTGAAGGAGAAAAAAGAAACATTTCACAGATGTATCCTTTCAAACAGTCACCTGACGACACTATCCGCCGCGCGGCATGGAAGGCTGAAGCATCATTCTACAGTGAACACGGCGAAGAACTTGACAGGATATATGATAATATGGTTTCTCTGCGCACAAAGATGGCCGAAAAACTCGGATATGAAAACTTTGTAAGGCTCGGCTATCTTCAGATGAACAGGAATTGCTATACACCTGAGGATATCGCAGAATTCAGAAAAGCCGTAATAAAATATATTGTACCTGTTGCTGACAGACTTTATCGTGAACAGGCAAAGCGTACCGGTTTTGAATATCCTCTGACTTTTTCAGATGCTGCATTGAAATTCCGTGACGGCAATCCTTGTCCTGTTGGTTCGTCAGAGGATATTCTGAAAACCGGCAGCGATCTGTATCACGAGCTTTCTCCCGAAACGTCTGAATTCATTGACACTATGTTTGAAAATGAATTAATGGATGTTATGAGCAAAAAAGGGAAAGCCGGTGGCGGCTACTGCACCAATTTTTCCGATTATAAAGTGCCGTTTATCTTTTCGAATTTCAACGGTACGGCCGATGATGTTGAAGTCATTACACACGAAGCCGGACACGCCTTCGCATATTATATGGCGAGAAATATTGTTCCGTCTGCAAATCAGAGCCCTACGCTTGAAGCCTGCGAGATACATTCTATGACAATGGAATTTTTCGGATGGCGAAAAAGTGACGCTTTCTTTGGAAAGCAGGCAAAAAAATTCCGTTACAGTCATCTGTTCAGCGCGATCACGTTTATTCCATACGGAACAATGGTCGATCATTTTCAGCATATAGTATATGAAAATCCGAAGCTTACACCTCAACAGCGTCACGAAGTATGGTCTGAGCTTATGGGGCAGTATATGCCGTGGATGAAGCTGGACGGTTCACCTTTTTACGGAGAAGGCAAAGGCTGGCAGCGTCAGATACACATTTACGAAAATCCGTTTTATTATATTGATTATTGTCTTGCGCAGACTGTTGCGCTGGAATTCTGGGTGATAATGCAGAGAAGTCATGAACAGGCCTGGGAGCAATATATGCGGCTTGTAAGAAAAGCAGGCACACAGACTTTTACGCAGTTAGTTGAAACTGCCGGACTGATATCGCCGTTTAAAGAAGAGGCATTGAAAGAAGTCGCGCAAAGCGCGGTTAAATACTTAGACAGGCCCGGTGCCCGGGCTGTCGATTCGTAATTCCGTTCGCTGCGGCGGCGTGCCGCCGCTGTCGTGTTCGCGATTCCGCTCATTACATTCGCTGCAAGTACGCTTGACAATGTTGTTCCCGCGGTTCTAAAACATCGCGTAGTAACGTTTCGGTCACGCTACAAGAAATTCTGATCTCGTGACAAAAGTACAAAGTTTCGCCGGCCTTTTCAAAGGCCGCGGGGTCCATGGGGCAGGGCCCCTGGTCGCACTCCGCAGAGTGCGAAACCTCTTTAATCCAAAAAGCGCAGGGGGTTCAGGGACCCTCGCCGGGGGTCCCTGTAATACTATCATTTAAAGCTTTTGCTTTGCAAAAGCTCACACACTAAAGAAAACGCAGAAACGAATGATCAGGTATGAATTAAGAATAATATAGTCCCTTATAAGAAGAACTGAGGAGAAGAAATGAGGAAAACAAATGCAGAAAAATTTTGTGGAATTCGACAATGTTTATAAACGATACAAAATGGGGGAGATCACCATCAATGCGGCAAACGGAGTGACCTTCTCGGTCGATGAGGGCGAATTTGCCGTTGTAGTGGGTCTGAGCGGCGCAGGAAAAACAACCGTACTGAATATACTCGGCGGTATCGACAGCTGTGATGAGGGACGTATCTCTGTGGGCGGAAGGGATATCAGCCGCCTGACAGGCAAGGACCTCGCTTCATACAGGAGGTATGATATAGGCTTTGTTTTTCAGTTTTATAACCTGATACCAAATCTCACAGCCAAGGAAAATGTCGAACTCGCAACTCAGATCTGCCGTGATCCTATGGATGCTGATCTTGCCCTCGAAAGCGTGGGACTAAGCGAACGTAAAAAAAACTTCCCATCTCAGCTTTCAGGAGGTGAACAACAGCGTGTATCCATTGCCAGAGCTCTTGCAAAACGGCCAAAGCTTCTGCTTTGCGATGAACCTACGGGCGCTTTGGATTATAATACGGGTAAATCAATACTGAAGCTTCTTCAGACTAAATGCCGTGAGGACGGCATGACAGTTATCTTGATCACCCACAATTCTGCCATAACTCCAATGGCAAACCGTGTTATAAATATGCGAAGCGGAAGGGTTATAAGCAATATAGTTAACCCAAATCCCCTGCCTATAGAACAAATTGAATGGTAAGCATGAAAATACAGGAAAGTAGGTGTTATATGAAATCATTAGGTAAAAATATCCTTAGAGAAATAAAAAATACAAAATCCAGATTCATATCAATACTTGCAATTATCGGTCTGAGTACAGGTTTTTTCTGCGGAATCAAGGCATCGTGTCCAAGTATGCTAAAGACGGGATTTGACTACTTTGAAGAAAAGAATCTGATGGATATAAGGTTAGTTTCCACCGTTGGTTTTGATGATGATGATGTCAAATCAATAAGGGAACAGAAATGTACGGTTGATGTAATGCCCGGGTATTCTGCCGATCTGATCGTTTCTGAGAAAAATATAGATACAGTTGTAAAGGTTATTTCTGTGCCGGAAAAGCATTCGGATGATGATATAATAAATAAACTTGTCGTTACCGAAGGCAGACTTCCGAATAAAGAGGGTGAATGTGTCATCGAAAGCTATGCCTATAGTTTAGGTATCCATAAAATCGGTGATGTAATAAAATTCAATGAAAAAATACAGGACAGAAAAACAACAGATGTAATAAAAAATCTTAATTATAAGATAGTAGGCGCAGTTTCAACGCCTACATATATTACATATCAGCGTGGAAGCAGTTCTGTAGGTGACGGAGGAGTATCATATTTTGTAATGATACCCTTCTCTGATTTTGCTTATGAAAGATATACGGATGTGTATGTTACGACAACATCCTCGAGAAATGGCTTAAAACCATTTACAGATGATTATAAAAAATCGATTGAACAGGATTCAGCTGTATTTGAAGCGCTGTCGGAGGATAGAATCAGGAATTTCAACAATACAACGCTTAAGGATGCTAAAACAAAGCTTTCAGATGCGCAAAAGGAATTCAGTGAAAAAAAAGATGAATCGGAAAAGAAATTGACCGACGGTGAAAAACAGCTTCATGACGGGGAAAAGGAACTTGCTGAAAAGCTGATTGAGTCCGAAGAAAAGCTTGATGCTGCGGAAAAAGAAATCGAAGATGGTAAAAAGGAATTAGAGGAAGGACAGAAAAAGTATTCCGAAGGAATTCTTGATGCAAAAAATAAGCTTACCGATGCACAGACGCAGTATAACGAAGGTAAGGCTGCATATTATTCCGCAAAACTTGAATACGACATGGAAATAGAAAAGGCGCAGACACAGTTTGACAATGCTGAAACAGAATATAACACGCAATACAGCCTGTTTTATGGTACTACAAAGCCGCAGGCCGAAACTAAACTTACTTTGCTTAAATCCGGGATAGATTTGTGTAATGAGGCTATAAAAAAGACTGAAAGCCGTATTGATGAATTAGAAAAGATAATAACACCTGATGGAGAGATGAAAACTGAGCTTGATCAGTTAAAGTCAAAGCTGAAAGAATATAAGGACAAAATTGCCGGATATAATAAACAGTATGAAGACGGAACAAAAAAGCTTTCTGAAGGCGAGGAAAAGCTTTTGGCGGCAAAGCAGAAGCTTGAAGATGCCAAAGCACAGTTTTATGAAAAAAAATCTGAAGGCTCTGTAAAGCTAAACGATGCGCAGATAAAGCTTGAGGATGCGCAAAGCAAACTCGATATCGGAAAGCTTGAATACGAAACAGCGATGACGACCGGAATTTTTGAGCTTCAACAGGCACAGACAAAGATCAGTGACGGAGAAAAACAGCTTGAAAAAGGCCGTCAGACTCTTACCGAACAAAAAAATGCCGGTATGCTTCGTCTGAAAGAATCAAGAGAAAAGCTCGCCGCAGGTAAAGCCGAAGCGCATAAACAGCTTGGTGATGCAGAAAAAAAGATCAATGATGCAAAGAAATCAATTGATAGTCTTGAGAATGCAAAATGGTATGTATTTGACCGTGATGACAATCCGGGTTATTCCGGACTTGAGGAAGATGCGCAAAGAGTAGATAAGATCGCAGATGTATTTCCGTTTTTTTTCATGATAGTTGCGGCTCTTGTCTGCCTTACAACAATGTCAAGGATGGTTGAGGAAAGAAGAACAGAGATTGGTACACTTAAGGCATTGGGCTATTCAAATTCATCTATTGCATTAAAGTATTTTGTATATTCAGCGTCAGCATCAATAACCGGAAGTCTGATCGGTTTTCTGCTTGGAATATTTACACTGCCGTATATCATAGTTGATACATATTCAATCATGTATACTCT
>CACYDC010000003.1 GCA_902773025.1 uncultured Ruminococcus sp. | reverse complement strand
CTTAAATATTTAATTATCTGTCCATATAGCCTTCTGCGCAAAGAAGCTCTGCAAGAAGCACAGCGCCGCCTGCAGCGCCGCGGAGAGTATTATGTGACATACATACGAATTTGATCGTATACTGAGTATCCTCTCTGAGTCTGCCGACAGAAACAGCCATACCGTTTTCGAGATTTCTTTCACTCTTAATCTGAGGTCTGTCATTTTCTCTGAAATAATGAAGGAACTGTTTTGGTGCGCTCGGAAGATTGAGCTCCTGCGGCTTACCCTTATAGCTTTCCCAATCACTGATAATCTGTTCGATACCGGGATTATTTTCAAGCTCTACAAATACTGCTGCGGTATGTCCGTCTGAAACGGGAACGCGGATACACTGTGCTGTGATAGACGGAGAAGCTGCCTTAACTATCTCGCCGTTTTCGATCGTACCCCATATTTTAAGCGGTTCCTGCTCACTTTTTTCTTCTTCTCCGCCTATGTAGGGGATAACATTATCGATCATTTCCGGCCATCTTTCAAATGTTTTACCTGCACCGGAGATTGCCTGATAGGTACAAGCAAGTACTTTCTTAACGCCGTATTTCATAAGCGGATGGATTGCCGGAACATAGCTCTGGAGTGAGCAGTTTGATTTAACTGCAACAAATCCTCTTTTTGTACCGAGGCGTTTTTTCTGAGATTCGATAATTGCGAGGTGGTTATCGTTTATTTCAGGAATAACCATAGGCACATCCGGAGTAAAGCGATGCGCGCTGTTATTTGAAACTACGGGGCATTCAGCTTTTGCATATTTTTCTTCGAGAGCGCGTATATCCTCTTTTTTCATATCTACAGCGCAGAATACGAAATCCACCTTTGAAGCGACTGCATCTACATCAGCAGCATCAACGATAACCATATCCTTCATTGATTCAGGCATTGGAGTTGTCATTGCCCAGCGGCCGCCGGCAGCCTGTTCGTATGTTTTACCTGCGCTTCTTGCGCTTGCAGCGAGAACTGTAACATTGAACCAGGGGTGATTTTCAAGAAGCGTAGCAAAACGCTGTCCGACCATACCTGTAGCTCCGATAATACCGACATTGAATTTCTTTTCCATTATCTCTTTCTCTCCTTACGAATAAATATTCTGAAAGAAATCGTATAAAAAAAAACGACCCGAAAACATCCGGACCGTCACAAACACTACAATAAAGAAAAAGCTATAAGCTTTCCGCAAGGCGGCAAGTATCGATAGCTCCCCATCACAGCATTATGATGACAGTTATATACCGTTGCGGCATATACCCGGGACAAGCCCTGCCAAAGCGCATCCCTCGGCGGAACAGCCATTCACACAGTTTCATAAGCTTTGGCAGCCTCAGCTATGTTACACGCAGCACCGCACCTCTATCCGATTACGATTCAACTTTCATACTATATAATATACCATTATACTCTGTTGTTGTCAACTTTTTTGCAAAAATAATCTGGCCCAGTGCCCTGGCAGTCGTGTTCGCGATTCCGTTCGCTGCGCTCACTGCGTAGTAAGCGTATCAAGCTTGCTCCCGCGATTCTAAAACATCGCGTAATCACGTTTCAGTCCCGTGTCAAAGTTAAACGAAACCAAATAAAGAAACGTAAAGAAAAAAAACAAAATAATAAACAAAAATATTGACATTAATCTAATATACATATATAATTTATATAATGTTTTACAAAAACGAGAAGGAGAAATGCATTATGAAGGATAAAAAAATATCAAAACGTCTTTTAGTAGCCGCGCTTGCAGGAACAATGCTGTTTTCTGCTGTGATGGCCGGCTGCGGCGGGGACAATAAAACCGACACCGGCAGCAAAACTACGGCTTCAAGCACTGCCGAAAGCAAGGCAAGCGAAGAAAGCAAAGATACTGCCGAAAGTAATACATCGGATGAAAGTTCCACCATTACAGAAGTCAGCACTTCGGAAAACACCACCACTACAATCACCATTAAAAAGAGCAGCAATGAAGATAATGATACTCGCAACAATAAATCCAAAGAACCTGAATACACCATTGGAAAGACTGTTAGCAGTGGTATCTGCGGAGATAATGTCAATTGGATACTGGATGACAAGGGGCTTCTTGTTATCAGTGGCAGCGGAGAAATGAATGATTATGATCACAATGATAATATGCCTCCGTGGGATAATAAAAAGAACGATATTAAAACTATTATTGTACATAATGAAATATACAGTATCGGAAGTTGTGCTTTCTACGAATACCCCAATCTTTCTGGTATCACGATACCAAATACAATCAGAATCAATGATAATGCATTTAATGGATGCACTGGACTCACAACTGTAACGATGTCGGACAATAGTTTTTATGGTGGACAACTTAATATCGGAGAAGGAGCATTTAAAAGATGCACCGGACTAAAAAGCATAACATTACCCAAAACTATGCACTTTATTGATAAATACTCATTTTATGGTTGTACCGGACTAACAAGCATCACAATTCCCGACAGTGTTACAAATATCTATAATGAAGCGTTCAGAAAATGTACAAACCTTACCAATATCACGATATCGGATAATCTGGAACACATTGAATCAGATGTGTTCGACGATACCGGTTGGTATGAGTCACAGCAGGATGGTATTTTATATTTAGGAAATATTGCTTATGGGTATAAAGGAGATAAGAATTCAGTAAAAGAACTTGTTCTCAAAAACGGCATAAAAATAATTGCCGGTTCTGCATTTGATGATTGCTCAAATCTTACCAGTGTAACGATTCCAAATGGCGTGACAACTATCGAACAAAATGCGTTTTGCGAATGCAGAAGTCTTACCAATATAACAATCCCTGACAGCGTAACAAATATTGGTAGGAATGCGTTCTATGGCTGCACAGAACTTACCAGTATCACAATCCCTGACAGCGTAAATGAAATTGGTTATTATGCATTTGTCGGATGTACAAATCTGACTATCCACGGCAAAAGCGGATCGAGAATAGAATATTATGCAAAAGAAAATAACATACCGTTTGTTGCAGAATAATTATTATGCCGCGCATGTCGATGATCTGCGCGGCTTTGTTTTTAAGAATCAAAGCATTGACATAATTCTGAAATGCATTTATAATTTATATAACATTCTACAAGAATCAGAAGGGAAAATGCATTATGAATGATAAGAAAATATCAAAACGTCTTATAGTAGCTGCGCTTGCAGGGACAATGCTGTTTTCTTTTGCAATGACAGGCTGCGGCGAGGACAATAAAACCGACTCCGGCAGCAAAACTACGGCTTCGGGCACTGCCGAAATCCAACCATCAGAAGAAGTCAGTGTGAATTATACCCCTGGGAAAATTATTGACAGCGGTACCTGCGGTGTGAAAGTAAAATGGGAGCTTGACGAAAACGGTCTGCTTATTATCAGCGGCAGTGGAAATATGGAAAAATATGATGAAGAGAATAACAGCCCCTGGTATGATAAAAAGGATGATGTTAAAACTCTGTTGATTGATAAAGGTGTGACTGATATCGGGGATTATGCATTCTGTAATTCAGCAAATCTGACACATGTAAAGATAAATGACAGCGTGACTGCCATCGGAGAGTATGCGTTTCAGGGCTGCCCGGGCCTTACGGGTATAACAATACCTGAAAGTGTAACAAGCATTGAAAGACACATATTTTCTGATTGTACCGGCCTTACAAGCATTACCATTCCCGACAGCGTAAAAAAAATCGGTAACTGGGCGTTTTCTAACTGTACAAGTCTTAAAAGTATAGATGTAAGTCAGGGCAATTCTGTATATTGTTCGGATAACGGAGTATTGTTCAATAAGGACAAAACAACAATATATTCATATCCCGGAGGAAAAAACGGAGAGTATACTATCCCGGACAGTGTGACAAGTATCGGAGATTCTGCGTTCTACGGGTGCATAGGTCTTACAGGTGTAAAACTGCCTGAGGGTGTGACAAAAATCGGAGATTCTGCGTTTGTCAGCTGTAAAGGTCTTACAAGCATAAACATACCCAACACTGTAAGAAAAATACAAAAGTGGTCATTCTACGAATGTACAGCGCTTACCGGCATAGTCATTCCCGACAGTGTAACAGAAATCGAATATGATTCGTTCGACGGATGCACAGGCCTTACAAGCATAACTATACCGGACAGCGTTACGATTTTAGGACATAGCGCGTTCAAAGGATGCAGCGGTCTGACAAGCGTAACGATTTCCAAAAATGTCACAAAGATTGACGAATGGACATTTGATAAATGCACAAGTCTTAAAGAAGTTACAATTCCTGACGGTGTAACGGATATTAACGCTAATGCTTTTGACGGCTGTACAGGGCTGATGAGCATAACAATACCGGACAGCGTGACAGCTATTGGAAATCATGCTTTCAAAGGTTGTGCAAATCTGACCCTTCACGGCAAAAGCGGTTCAGCAGCCGAAGCCTATGCGAAAGAAAACAACATACCGTTTGCAGCAGAATAATTATTATGCCGTGCAGGTCGATGATCTGCGCGGCTATGTTTTCGTAACCTAAGCAGTAGCCTGACTATATTATTATTTTAAAAGCTATTTTAAAAGCT
>CACYDC010000002.1 GCA_902773025.1 uncultured Ruminococcus sp. | reverse complement strand
CTTCATCCTGACCGTCCTTTGTACAAGCATCAGGAAACTGCAGTCAGAAAAGCCGGACAGAACAAGAATCTTATTGTTACGACAGGAACAGGCTCAGGTAAAACAGAGTCTTTTCTGATCCCAGTTATCAATCAGCTGCTTAAAGAAAAAGAAAATGGCACTCTTAATGCAGGAGTAAGGACTCTGATCATCTACCCTATGAACGCTCTTGTAAACGATCAGATAAGAAGACTTCGCGGGTTACTGAAAAACACAGGCATCACCTTTGGAAAGTTTACTGGCGAAACCGAAGAAGAACTTAAAAGGGCGTTGACCAAATACGATGGGGACAAGGACTCACTGCTGGATAATGAACTGATATGCCGCAAGCAGATGAGAGATAATCCTCCTAATATCCTTATAACCAACTATGCTATGCTTGAGTATATGCTTTTGAGGCCGGGAGATAACAACATATTCACGGCCGAAAATGCTGCCAGCTGGCGGTATATGGTGTTTGACGAAGCTCATTCATACACAGGTTCAAAGGGCATAGAAGTATCTTCTCTTATTGCCCGTGTAAAAGCAATGCTCAAAAGAGACGATATCAGGTTTATCCTTACAAGCGCTACCCTCGGTGATGAAAGATCGGATAAAGAAATAACTGAATTCGGGCACTCGCTATGTGGTGCTGAGTTTGACCCGTCATGCATTATCAGATCAACAGTTGTAAATGTCAAGCCTGAAAGGCAGCCTGAACCGATTCCTTTTGACATATACAGATCACTGGCTAAGATCATCGATAATAACAGCGAAGATGACATAATAAAAGAGATCAGCGATAATGGTATCAGTATCGAAAAAAACAAACCCGCTCACGAAATATTGTATGACCTCGTTCTTCATGATGAGTTTTATTACAAGGTAAGACAGATACTTTGCGGAAAGGTCATGACGCTGTCAGAACTATCATCCAAGCTTGGTATGAGCATGCTTGATATTACCTGCTTTATCGCTGTTGCATCTTCAGCACATAAAAATGGCGAAAAGCTGTTTGAAGCAAAGTATCATATGTTCTTCAAGGGTATTGAGGGAATATTTGTGACGCTTCCTCCTTCCGAAAAACTATTCATTTCAAGAATGGAAAACTATGAGTCTCCAGACAAAGACACATATAAGGTATTCGAAGTATCTTTCTGCAGCAATTGCAATGCATTGTTTATCAATGGCGAAGAACAGGACGGCAAACTTGTTCAGCGATCAAAATTCAGCGAGAATTATAAGCCGGATGTTTATCTTCTCAACGGCGAGTATGATGACGATGCCGAGGAAGAAGAGGAATTGTCAGAGGAACAGGCAGAAAAGGAATTCCAGATATGCTCCAAGTGCGGTCAGATAACAACAAAGACTTCACTGAAAGGATTGACTTGCGGGCATGGAAGCAAGTATATCAATTACCTCACCAAGGTCAAATCCAGGGGAGAAGCGCTCCATCAGTGCCCATGCTGTGGAAGCACCGTTTCCGGAAGAAGCATAATCAGACCTTTCTATCTCGGAGCAGAAGCTGCAACAGCCGTAATTGCAACCGCACTTTATAATGAGCTTCCATCTAAAGAAGTCAGTGTTGAAACAAGCACGGAGATCGACCTGTTCAGCGGAGAAGAAATACAGGTAAAAAACGAAAAGGAAACACCAAAAGCCAAACAATTCCTTGCTTTTTCTGACAGCAGACAGACCGCTGCTTTCTTTGCAGCATATATGCAGAAAACATACAACATAGCGTTGGTAAAACGAGTAATGCAAAGCATCTGCGAGGAGCAGAAAGAAAAAATGCGTTCAGGGATAAGCTTCCCAGAATTCTGCACAATGCTCATGAATAAATTTGATTCATATCAGCTGTTTGATATGAAAAGATCTGATCTGGAACGATTCACATGGCTCAATGCACTTAAAGAAATGTCAAACTTCAAAGCGAAGAACTCACTGACCAGTCTGGGAATGCTTTGCTTTGAACCCGATATTAGTTTGCCCAACGGGCTACCTGGGCTGACAAAAGAAGAATCTGAACAGCTTATCAAAGTGCTGCTGAGAACTATGATCAAAGACGGTGCGGTTTCTTCAAATGTAACATTTACTGATGCCGAAGCTGCAGAGCTTTATGTTTCGGGATCACTCAGAGGATATAATAGAGATCCAAGCAAAAACAAGCGAATAATCGGATTCTGCCCAAGTGAAGGCAAGACCAATCCCCGTCTGAAGTATATAATGAAAGCCCTCGGCGTAAACGAAAATGATGGAAGAAAATATCTCAAGGCTATATGGGACTATCTTGAGAAAAACAAATACATGGTCAAAACCACTATCCTCAAAGAGCAAACTTTTCTGCTCACTAATGATAAGATCAGAGTATTTATTCCATCAACGCTATACAGATGCGATTCGTGCCGTAAGGTCACACCATATAACATCAAAGGGATATGCGAAGGTGCTCGCTGCACCGGACATCTTGAACAGTTTGATCCGTCAGAGAATGAAACAAATTCGTACTACAGGCTGTATCACGATCTTGACATATCATCTATGAAGATATGCGAGCATACCGCACAGTTGTCGGGCGATAAGGCCAGAGAGTATCAATCAGACTTTGTTAACCGAAAGATCAATGTTCTGAGCTGTTCGACCACATTTGAAATGGGCGTTGATGTAGGTTCTCTTGAAACTGTGTTTATGAGGAATATGCCGCCGTCTCCGTCAAATTATGCACAGAGAGCAGGCCGTGCAGGCAGAAGTCTAAATGCAGCGGCTTATGCTGTGACTTTCTGTGCAAACACATCGCATGATTTGAACTATTATCGGCACCCTGTCGAAATGATAAACGGCACTATCCGTCCGCCGCATTTCAATATAGAAAACGAAAAGATTGTCCTGCGTCATATTTTTTCATCTGCCTTTTCATTGTTCTGGAGAAATGAGCCGGTAAGCTATAAGAGGACGATTGGAGAGTTTATCGAGATCAACGGATTTGAAAGATTTAGAGAATATGTTTTATCAAAGCCTGCTGAGCTCAAAGAATACCTGAAAAAGTCTGTGCCTGATAGTCTGCAGGGTGCTGACCAGTTTGATATAGAAAACTTTGGCTGGATCAGTAAACTGTTCAACGCGGACGATAAGGATCCCGGATTTGCGGATATTGCTGTTAAGAATTATGAAGATGTGATAAAGTCATTTAACGATGCTATCGATTACAGAATGAAAAAAGAAATACAGGGCGTTGATGCGATACGGCGCTCAATAAAAACAGTAAAAGATCAGCAGATGATAGAGTTCCTTTCTAAAAACAATCTGATACCTAAATACGGTTTCCCTGTCGATACTGTTGAGCTTCAGTCAAGAGTCTCTGACAGCGAGGCTTTTGCACCTTCAAAGCTCAGCCTGAACCGTGACCTTCTTACAGCTATTTCCGAATATGCTCCCGGCTCTGAGATAGTTGCTGACGGGAAGCTGATCACAAGCCGTTTCATCAGAAGAATGAGCGGTTATGAATGGCCTCAGTATAGATATACTTACTGTGAAAAATGTGAAACGCTTAATCGGTCACTGTCTGTCGGAAAAGTAAACACCTGTAGGCAGTGCGGCACGGAACTGAAAAAAGGCTGGGAGAACTACATAATCCCAAAATTCGGCTTCATCATGAGTAACGAAACTCCAAAGCCGGCCGGAACCGAAAAACCCGAAAGGACATACAGAGGCTCAATATCATATCTTGGCGATGAAAAGAAAATAAGATATCAGAAATTCAGTATCAACGGTATGTATGTATCGATAGGTACAAGCAGGATGGATTCGCTCATTGTGCTCAACACCTCTAACTTCTTTATCTGTCATAACTGCGGATACGGTGAGGTAAGGGATAATTGCTTCAGGAACAATATCGAGTGTGAACACAAAAACTCTGGCGGATACACCTGCGGAAACAAAATGCTGTACAAGTCATCGCTCGGTCACGAATTCAAAACGGATGTTGTCTTTATCAAGCTTGAT
>CACYDC010000001.1 GCA_902773025.1 uncultured Ruminococcus sp. | reverse complement strand
CAACAAATCTGAATAATCACTATGAAGATGTCTATATGGTAATCTATATTATCATGAATAATTATACTTCATATCTCCAACCTATACTATACAATCAAGTACATGTATAATGATTCTGTTACGTTATCCTTGTATATAAATTCGCTGTTTTTTCCATATCTCATCATCTCCTGAATGAAGTCTTGAAAACCATAAACCCGTTCAAGAGTATTATAAGCGATTGTGCTGACAAAAGTAATGCATTTTTAAAATCGGTCGAAGTCGTCCTGAATTCCTGACATGTTAGCTTAATTCATAAATGATAGTACAAGTCCAAAAGCCGGCCGCATCGCTTCAATCTGTCCGCGTGACAAACCACAATCTTTTGCAAGTCGCATCCAATTTTCACCTACTATATGAAACATCTCATTTGCAATACTGACAGCCTCAGATTCTTTGATCCCAAAGTATGAAGCTACATCAATAGCTGTTTTTATATTGATGCGATTATCATATTCATCAATATTTAAGGAGAGCTCATCTCCATAAGGAACAGGATTCACATCAAAGAGTGGAGATAATGCCCACCCGTCAGAAGTTAATAAAAATGCATGATTTCTCAAGTGGTCATCGCTGTTGGTGATTGCCATATTAAAGACGATTCGTTTCCAAAGTTCCAGGAGGTCCATTTTCGGCCTTGCACCACTGGCTTTGATCAGGGCAGCAATATCCAGATAGCTTATCCCGTCTGCTGCAGAGGCCCCATCTGTTTTACCAAGCAATGTCATTGCTGAAGCATAATGAATCCTTCTGTTCCCGTCACGATCAAAGCGCTTTACCAGATAAGTGCTTCCGAAGCGGGAAAACTTTTCGAGTCTTGACTCCATAACATTCAATCCGCACATTGATGCAAGATCATGAGCGACCTTTTCCCAGGCACCGGTATCATTTTCATCATTTTTAGAGGGAAACTTGGCAATCCAAAGGTTACCTTCTTGATCTATCACTGTAGCCTTGGGTCTTGCACCTCCAAGAGATGACCCGGGCCTGATCAGCTGGTTCAGCCACTTATCTGTAAGTCCTGAATCTTCATTTTCAAAATGTCTTGATGCTTCCTCCAAAGTGCGCAGATATGCCCAGGGAGGCACTGCCGAGTCTTCATCATCAGACAAAAATGCTCCCTCAGTATCTACCTTAAACCGGATTCCTCCCATACGTGTTTCGTCATATACACCCAAAAGATAATCACTGTCAAACAGCTTAGCAGGTTTTCTTGATTCTTTATCTGCCTTAATCCGTTCCCTCTTGTTCATAAGGACACGCCCCCAACGATCCGGGGAAGAGTCTGCAAACAGTCCGAAAATGTTTTTCCCGGAAGGATATTGTCTTCCGGAAAATGTTCCCAATTCAGGATCCAGGCTTACTCTAAGATTTGCTGAACTTAGCCATTCATAATCATATTCAAAAGAATAACTCTCCCTTCCGCGAATCAGATCAACATATAGTCTCCCCATAAGCTGCGGTTCTACATTGCTGAAGCTATCATATACATAGATAGTTTTTGATATGGCCGACATGATCATTTCCTCCTCGAGGCACGCTTCCTTGTTAACAGGTTCAGATCCTGAAGATGTCTGCCCATTTCATCATCTTTTGCAATCAGCAGCAGATCCTGATCCATATTATTCAGAGCGTGTAAAACCGCTGCATATATCCCCATAGCTACTGCAGGGTTGCCGGACTCGACCTTCCATAAAGAAGATCGGCTGATACCGGCTCGTTCTGCTACAAGCTCCGCAGACAGATCCCGTCTGAGTCTTGCAAGCTTTATCTGTTCACCCACAGTTTTCAGGATCTCCTGTGTTACAGGCAGGATATTGTAAGAAGCTTTTTTCATTAAATGTCACCTCTGCATATATCTTATGATTGTTATTATATACATTATATGTATTATTGTCAATATTAGAAACAGTTAATATGCAGGTCAATATAATCGTTCACAAGCAGTCGTATCCGCTCCACCTTTTCCTTTCCTTCATATTTAGTGACTACCCTTTTGATCTCCTCATCTGCCGTATTCATATAGGCTTCTTCAGACATCGCTCCGGTCTGCTGGTACTGTTCCATAGTGATAGTCTCCATAGGCGCAGTTCATCCCCCGCATCCAGCATGGAATCCGCTTGTATCAGAGGCTCTTGCCAAAGAAAACATCACGCCACCAATCACTGAATTCCGTGAAAATATGAAAAAGTTCATCCATATGAATTTAAGCTATTACCTGAATTCTTAAAATTAAATATGTTCGTTTTTCAAACGCAAAAGGGTCCTGCCATTTTCGGCTGAAAATAAAATAAGCTGCTGATACGTAATCTTTTCTTACGCATCAACAGCTCTGTTATGAT